>JBCCRZ010000160.1:0-10346 GCA_039200855.1 Cyanobacteria bacterium P01_D01_bin.44
CTTGAAGAGCTGCTGTTTGGCGATATCCTCAGCATTGCCCCAGCAGATGTGTGGGAAATTGGGTTTGTAACGCTGGCTGTGTTGGTTGGCGTGAAGGTGTTCTATCGGTCGCTGTTGTTTTTTACGTTTGACCCGTTAGGTGCAGAAGCAGTCGGCCTGCCGGTGACGGTGATGAATTTTGGGTTGACGGCTGCCATTACGCTGACGATTGTCGCCAGCATCAAGGCGGTGGGCTTCATTTTGGTGGTGGCGCTGATGGTGAGCCCGGCGGCGGCTGCCTATTTACTCACGAAAGAACTGCACTGGATGATGGCGGTAGGCGCAGGGTTGGGAGTGCTGTCTTGCCTGACGGGGATGTACATTAGCTACTATCTCGATACGCCGTCTGGGCCTGCGATCGCGCTAACGCTTTTTGCCTGCTTTCTACTGTCGTTGTTGTTTAGTCCGAGTCAGGGGATTTTGACCCGCCGCCGAGGGCAATCCAAAGCTTAATTCTAAGCTGGGGTATGGCACTGATTCATGTTGAAGGATGCAATACATGTTTAAGATCACCATAGCAAGGATCTCAAGACCTAAATATTCAATAATTCTGAGCTTGTCACGTTCCCATCATTAGCTTTAGCCGTAGAAAATATTTTTAGGTACAAGCACCCTTGTTGCAAACGCTCTTGAGTATTTGTGGAGCATGGCAATTAAGCCCCGAATTAGCGAGGCCTTCTATAGCAAAAGATCTAAAAGGTAGTAGCAAGTTTTGCGCTGTGTTTAGCTACTAGGATACTTCAGATTGAAAAACGTCTTCTACATAAGACAGTAGCTAGTTTCATTATTTTCTTAGCCACCAGACAAGCAAAACAATACCTAATCCAATAACAAACCAAAATAGTAGAGGTTGGAGTTTGATTTGTTTCTGAATCCAGTTGAAAGGGAAGAAAATGGTACGGAATATGAAAATAAGGTAGCTGATAGAAAGTATGAGCCAAGCAAGAGACTGCTCGCTAGTAATCATTTCTTCGGCCCAATCATCACCAACACTTTTATTCATACGTTTTTGCCAATCGTTGAGGGGAGCAGCAGTAAGAGGCAAATTCATTTCTTGCCAAATTTTGTAGGCCTCATGGCGGTGGCTCATAGCCAGCCTAAAGCGTCCCTGTCGTTGATAGAGGAGATTAAGGTTCCAGTGAGAGTTCGCTTGACTAGGACGATCGCCAATTTCACAGGAAATATCATTTTGCTGTTTGTAAAACTCAATCGCCTGCTGATATTTACCCAGAGACCAATAAGCTGCACCAGAGTTTCCCAGGATATTTGCTTCCCCTAGGCGGTTCCTAGTCTCACGTCTGATATCTAATGCTTTTTCATAAAAGTCAATGGCTCTCTGATATTCTTTTAGTGATTGGGAAGCATCACCAATATTTGCGAGAGAGTTGGCTTCACCTTTGCGATCACCAATTTCACGCTTGATCACTAAAGACTGCTGGTACAGTTCAATCGCTTGTTGATACTCTTTTAGAGAGTAGTAGGCATTTCCTGAGTTACCCAAAGAATTGGCTTCACCTTTGCGATGGCCAATTTCACGCGCAAGATTATATTGCTGTTGATAAAATTCAAGGGCTTGCTGATAACTTCCCTTCATTTTGTAAGCAAGTCCTAAATCACCAGTAGCATTTCCTTCTCCTTGGCGATCATTAATTTTTCGCCTGACTATCAGTTCGTTTTGATAGAAATCTATCGCAGGTTCAGCCCTACCAAGATCAAAATGAACCTGCCCTAGACGCATCAGGGAATTTGCTTCTCCTTGATGATCGTTTATCTCGCGCCTGATACTGAGTTCTTGTTCATAGAAATGAATAGCTTCTTCAGTTTTGCCAAGCTCAACATGAGCCTGTCCTAAACCTATAAGGGAATTTGCTTCAAAATTTCGATTGCCTGCTTCACGCTGTACAGGAATCGCTTTCAAATAGAAATCAATCGCTGTTTGGTATTGCCTTAAAGATTTATAAGCGTTACCTAAATTACATAAAGTGCCACCTTCAACTTTTCGATCTCCAACCTCTATAGCAAGTGATAATGCCCTTTCATGATATTGAATTGCCTGGTCGTATTGTTTAAGAGCACTAAAGCTATTACCTAAATTCATCAGAGAATTTACTTCACCCTGACGATCACTAATCTGACGGCGAATTGTTAGGGCTTCTTGTAGATGTACTATGGCTTCATCATTCAGGCCCATCTCGTGATGTACCCATCCTAGGTTATCTAGGCAAGTACCTTCATCTTTTCGATCTCCAAGTTCTAGGGCAATATCATAGCATTGGCGGTAACAATGAATTGCTTCTTGGTACCTCTTCAAATAGACATAAATATTTCCTAGGTCACACAAAGACCCACTTTCTCTCCAACGATCGCCCAGTTCTTGGCGGATTCTCAAAGCCTGTTGATAATAATCAATTGCTTCTTGACATTGCCCCATCAAACGATACGTATCTCCTAAGCAGCTTAAAATCTTTGCTTCTTCTTGACGAGCTTCTATTCTTCGTGCAATCTCTAATGAATTTTGATAAGAGCTCAGTGCTTCTGAATATTTATTGAATTTGTAATGGACATTTCCCAATTTTCTTAGAGAGAAAGATTCGCCCCAAAGATCGCTAATATCTCGCCTAATATCGACAGCTTGTTGATGAGATTCAATCGCCTTCTGGGGCTGGTTTATTAATGTATATATGTCGCCTAAACCACCTAGAGAATCTGCCTCACCCTTTCGATTATGAATTTTCCGATTGATATCCAAAGCTTGCTGGTAGAACTTTATGGCTTCCGAATATTGACTCAGGCTAACATTGGCATCACCTAGGCTAAGGAAAACAGCAGCTTCTCCCTGCCGATCATCAACTGCTTGCCGGATAGCCAAGCATTGCTCATAAAGCTCGATAGCTTTTGGGTATTTTTTGAGAGACTTATGAGTGCTAGCCAAGTTTGCTAGTGTGTTTGCTTCACCTTGGCGATCGCCCTCTGATTGAAATATATTTAGAGACTGTTCATATAGTGCAATAGCTTGGTGATATTTCCCCTGAGAATTATAGACAGAACCTAGACTTCTTTGAGCATTAGCCTCACCTCGGCGGTCACTCAATTCTTCTCTAATCTCTAATACCTGCTGATATAGCTCAATTGACCGTTGGTATTGTCCAAGGGAATAATTAACGTCAGCTATATTACTCAAAGTCCCACATTCACCATGGCGGAAACCAATCTTACGCTCAATATCTAAAGACTCTTGAAAAAATTCAAGTGATCGCTGATATTGTCCAGTCGCTTTATAAACATGACCTAGTCCGTTTAATGCAACTGCAATACGGGCACGAGCATCAATTTCACGTGCTATAGATAGAGACTTTTGGTAAAAGTCAATTGCGAGTTGATATTGATGTAGGAAGCGGTAAGTATTGCCAAGATTCGCCAAGTTAAGTGCCTCGCTTGCCCGATCTCCCACTGATCGTCTAATGGCCAAGGCTTGCTGACGATATTCAATCGCCTCCTTATATTGAAATAGTTTTCCGTAGACATTACCTAGATTGTCAAGCGCATGCCCTTCTATTTCAGGACTCTTAATTTCCCTGCCGATTATCAGCGCCTGCTGGTGAAACTGAGCTGCCTTTTCATATTGCCCCAAGGAGAAATATGTATTTCCCAGACCTCCTAAAGTATTAGCTTCAAAGGCACGATTTTTTACTTTTTTTTGGACAGGAAGAGCTTTAGTGTAATAATTTACTGCTTGCTGATACTGTCCTAGGGTTTGATATACGTGGCCGATATTACAAAGCCCCCCACCCTCTCCTTCATGATTGCCAGTTGCCTGATGAAGCTCCAAGGCTTTTTTGAAAGCTGCAAGTGCCTGCGAGTAATAACCTAGCCCTCTGTATAAAGCCCCTAAGGTATTCCAAACCCAAGCTAAACTCCTAGCTTCCGCTTTACTAGTCCACTGCCACTCTTGGGTCAGCCTTTCATAGATGGGGAGTAGAATTCTCCGCTGCCCCGCCAGTTCCAGTGATTTTCTACGTCGTCTGAGAATTCTATTGGCCCGCTTGTGGTCACCTAGCTCACAGGCATGATAGGAGGCTTCCAAGATCTCCTGGCAACTCTCGACTGTTCCGTCCCATTCCTGAATGTGGGCCTCGTAATAGGCAATCGCCCGCTCATGACTTTCTACCTCTAATAGAGAAGCCTTTAACTTTGCCTGCACCAGAGCCGCCACTAATGGATGCAAGGTAAAGCGATCTCCTTCAGTTAACAACAGCCCTCGATCAAATAAGCCTTGGAGAGACTGCTTCATGACTGTAATTGCAAGATCTCCTAACTCAAGTCCAAATTCCGTATCCAAATCCCGTTGCAGCGTCAGCAAAGTGTCCTGCATTGCTTGGGCCATTTCTAAGTCAAAGGGCACCCGATATACTGACACGCGCAACAGTAAGTCTTGCCAACCCTCCGGCAAAGCTGCAAATAACGTTTCAAAAACGTCCTCTACCTGCGCCGTTGGAGCGCCTTGGTATTTTCCAAACAAACGACGGAAAAAATCGAGCGCTTGTTCATCCACCCTCGCCCCATAGGTCTGTCGTACCCACGCTGCCGCTAAATTCAGAAGCAGTGGATGCCCTTCTGTTAAATTTACTAGCGTTGCAAATCCTTCGTTCTCCTGGATTAACCCCTTCCGCTCTCCTAAAAACATCGTCCCCTCAGAAATTGAAAGCCCACTCAATTCAATTGGCGATAACTCCAAAATAGGCAATTGCGTCGTCACCAAAACCCGACTCAGCTTTCCTTCTTCCGACCAGCGTTGCAGAAAACGCTCAAACCATTGCCAATCATCGGACTGGGCAATCACTTCAAGCTGATCCAACACCACCAATGTCTTCACTGAGTCATTCGGATCTTGCAGCCGATACAACAACTCATTCAGCAATTTTTCTTCGACTGCCCGAGGATCTAAATGAAAGCCAATTTCCTGCAATATCCAACGCGCTACCTGCTCAAAGGGTTTGGGTTGGGCAAAACTAATCCACAGCCGCTTATTAAACTTGCCTCGCAAATGCTCGTAGGCCCAAGCTGCTAACGAAGACTTGCCAAACCCGCTCAGTGCCACCACCTCTGTTACTGGAACCTCACTTAGTCGCTGAGTCAATTGAGCCTGGTAGTCTGCTCGCTCGACCCAGTCAGACTCAATATTCGGCGGCGTTCCGCCCACGCCCAAAACTCTAACTTCGATAGGAGCACGGACTGTATTGTAATCACCAAAGTAAGCATCACCATAAACCTCGCCTGCCGCCCGCATTTGCGACTGGTCGTTGGACTCAAAGCGTTTTTCTGGATCTAGACTGCTTGGCTGACCTTCCATTGACTCCATCCTACAAAATCAGTTGCGATGTAAAACAGGAGCAGACAATCGCTTTTCTTTATTTTTACTTCTGATCTCCCAAGTTTGCCGTACCGTAGACCTGCCCGACTGCCCTCATTTCAGAATTATCATTCGAGGTAAATGTATTCATTGCTTGGGTTTGGTTCTGATTTTGAATGTGGATAATTTGCTGAGCTATCTGCTGAATCTGATCGGTAAAGGCATCATCCTCAAACATTTCTGCATCCAAGACCCGTACCAAATTTGCTTCTGCCTCTGCATCTTTGCCTTTACTGGCTTCTAATTGAGCAAGAGCCGCTTCTGCCTTCTTACGTCCCTTGAACCGAGCAGCAATTTTATTCCATAGCTGCTCGATCAACTTCTCGGCTGACTTTCCCGCCGCGCCTTCCGCAAATTTCTGCGCTGCTAACCCTAAGATCAAAGCCGCCGTAATAGGTTCTGTCATAGCTTTCAATGTAAAAAATAATTTCTCTGATTATCACCCAAGCTTACATAGAACCGCTACATCGACGCCTCAGGATATATATAGCGGTTTGATCTTCCCCCGAGTTAACAAACAAACGGAATACCATTCTGATTGTGCAGAGCCTGAATATTTGCACCGTAAGCTTGCTGAATGTTTTCCATCGTCATCACGGCTTGCGGCGTATCGTCAGCCAGCACGCGGCGATTGAGCAACAACAGGCGATCATAGCGATTGAGTGCCTCACCCCACTCATGACTGCAAACCAGCAGCGTTTTACCCTGCTGGCTAAGGTCGGCGAAAATGCTCAGCATAATGGCTTCCGTTTTTTTATCGATGCCGCTAAAAGGCTCGTCTAGCAAAAACAAATTGGGCTGCTGGGCCAAGGCACGAGCTAGAAAAACTCGCTGCTGCTGACCGCCCGAGAGCTGACCAATAGGACGATTTTTGAGAGGTAACATCTCTACCCGATCCAGCGCTGCACTCACTAATTTTTTGGCCTTGCTATCAGGAGATCGCCCCCAGCCTAGCGCCCTGGCCTGCGCCATCATCACCACATTCCAAGCCGTGATCGGATAGTCCCAATCAATTTGCGATCGCTGCGGCACATAGGCGACCTGCCGTCGCTGTCGCTTCAGCGGAGCCCCGTTCAATAAAATCTTCCCCCGATAGGGCGTTAGACCCAGAATCGCTTTGACTAGGGTGCTCTTTCCCGCACCGTTAGGTCCAATCAGCCCTACCCATTCGCCTGGGCGCAACGTCAGCGAAACCGCCGTGAGTGCTTCGATACTTCGATAGTTAACTGATAGATTCTGGACCGTTAGCATACTAAAAAATAATAATCATTATCGATTTGCAAGTGTATATCTACGACTTTTAGAGTTCAAGTCCCGCCAAAGACTCACTCAGCATAAGAACACTGCCTTCACCTTCCCTAAGCCTCACGATGATGAGGTAGCGAAGCATTTCGCCCTGTAAAAGTTGGTACGTCAGTCCGGCAGAAACGTTTTCTTGGGGCTGGGGATCAAAGCCTGTGTTGCTGGTGAGTTCGGGCATGACCACTGTTTGCAATACCTGTTCAGGTGTTTGCTCTGGAAAATGGTAAAAGGAGGAAACGTCGAGCTTGGGCTGATTGTTTTCATCGAAGAATTGATTGACCTGCTCTTCTGATTCTCCAAAGAGATCAAAGATTTCGAATAGGGTGAATCCAAATCCTTTATCCTGGTCCTTAAGATAGCCGACAAATTGCTCCAAGTCTGCTGCGATTTTGGCCTCCTCATCGGCAGGCGTGACTGGAGTGGGATCAGAATCGGGGGCTGCCTCGGGTGCAGGCTCAGGGCCATCACTCGTCCCAGGGATGAGGGCATCTGCTGTCCAGTCTGCATCGGGGGCGGTCTCGGGTGCAGACTCAGGGCCATCACTCGTCTCAGGGATGAGGGCATCTGCTGTCCATGGCGGGTCTGCTGGCGGCGAGACCGGAACAGCTGGTGCGGGCTGGCTGGACAGGGCAGGCTGAGACTCTGATGCTGGCAGCGTTGGCAGCTGGCTTGCGTCAACGATAGAAATTGGGCTTGTTGGGGTTGAGGACACCGCCAAAGGGCGAGACTTTTCTTGCCATGGTAAGAGTGCTAACAAACCGTGGAGCAACACAGAGATAAAAAGCATTACACCGCGATCACGCTTTTTGTCCATGGCAGTGCAGGCTAAAAAATCCCAAAATCTCGTCGTTGACAGGCTAAACGGCTAGATTTATACTAACAGACTAATATGATAATGATTATCATTATATGCCCCCACTCTTACCGTCTGTGAAACGATAGCCCATGAAACTTTCTTTTCGCTTATTTACTGCACTTGCTGTCCTTGGCGGAGCATCCACGCTGCTTCTGGGCAATCAGTCTGCCCACAGCCAAACCAGCCCTCAAGTAGTGGCGAGCTATAGCGTACTGTGCGATCTCACTCAGCAAATCGCTCAAGACACCGTGGATGTAACCTGCCTCATAGAAGCGGGTGAAGACCCCCACCTCTACAACGCTACTCCTTCCGACAGACGGGCCATTGAAGCCGCCGATCTGGTTCTGTATGGGGGCTACGGGTTCGAGCCAGACATTATTCAAATGGTCGAGTCAACAGACGGAGACGCCCCTCAAATTGCCGTTTCCGAAGCTGCCGTTTCCGAGCCGCTTTTAGGGGCAGCTCACGATCATGGTAGCCATGGTGAAGATGACCATGATGACCATGGCGAAGATGGCCATGATGACCACGGTCATGGTGAGCATTCAGACCATAGCAAAGCAGGCCATGAAGACGACCATGACGAGCATGGCGAAGACGACCATGACGAGCATGGTGAAGATGACCATGATGACCATGGTGAAGATGACCATGATGACCATGGTGAAGATGACCATGATGACCATGACGAAGAAGAGGGTGAACCTGACCCCCATGTCTGGCACGATGCAGAAAATGGCATTGCGATGGTAGGCGTTATCCAAACGCAGCTCGGTGAAGTCTTTCCTGAAAACGCCGACCTTTACCAAGCCAATGCAGAGGCCCTAATCGCTCAGCTCACTCAGCTTGATACTTGGATTCAACAACAGATAGATACGGTTCCCGAATCGCAGCGAGTACTTGTGAGTACCCACGATGCCCTGGGCTACTATGCCGATGCCTATGGCATTCGCATTGAGGCTGCTTTGGCGAGCTTTAGTACTGAGGCTCGTCCGTCAGCCGCCGACCTAAGGGAACTGATCGATGTTGTTGAAGACAGCAGCCTGCCAAGTATTTTTATAGAGTCAACTAGCAATCCTGGACTGATTGAAGCAGTTTCTCGGGAGACAGATATCGCAATTTCAGAAGAGCCTCTTTATGCCGACGGCTTAGGCGAAGCGGGCACGCCCGCAGCGACCTATACAGGCATGCTGATGACCAATACCTGCACAATTGTCAGCGGATTGGGTGGCAGCTGTGACGAAGCTACTGCACAGGCATTTCTCGACTAAACGGTAGTCTATAGCAAGTTTCAACTCAGTTGAAACTTGCGCGTTACTTGGCCTGCTGTCCTTAAAGGCTTTTAGCCAGAAACGTGAGTTCAAACTTTAAACATTCTCCCTAACGCCTCACAGTAGCAGCTGGCTGGCAGACCAGCCCGTTAATGCGAGGCGTTATGTGTTTTTTGTCCAGTCAAACTCCATTTGTTTAGCCGTTTTTTCCGCTAACTCTAATCCATGAGTTTTGCTGACTAAATGCAGGCTCATGTCAATGCCAGCCGATATGCCGCCTGACGTTATGATATTTCCCTCATCAACCCACCGTTGATTTTCAAGTACCTCCAGTTTCGGATAACTTTTTCTAAGGTCTGGGATATCTTCCCAGTGGGTCGTTACCTTGTGATTGGAAAGCACTCCAGCCTCTGCCAATAAAAAAGCACCGGTACAAACTGATGCAACAAGCTTTGCTTTCTTTGACGCTTCTGTGATCCACTTCAAAACAAGAGGCTTTTTCATTTCTCCTGTATGCACGCCACCAACAACGATAAATACATCTATCGATGGATGATCTGAAATACCGTAAGCCGGATTCACTTCGTAGCCGCCGCGAGCGGTAACTGTCTTGCCAGTTGCGCCGATCAGGAAAACACTAAATAGATTTGGCGTTTTCGAGACTCTCGAAGCAGTCGAGAAAACCTCAAATGGCCCCGAAAAATCCAGGACTTCTGCTTCATCATAAATGTAGATTCCAATGTTCATTCTCAAAATTCACTCATCACTTCGAAAATTACAATAATTTGAAAGCCAGTCACTGGAAAGAGCCAATTCTGTTTTATGATGCCAGTCCAATTGCTGCAGTGGTAATTTATCTCTCACAATTTTGCGAGATTCGGATAGATTAAATGCTATTAATAAACCTTATTTCAGTAATTCAGCTTTGAAGTTAGAAATCTGTTGAACTCAATTCATTTTTGATGTGTGAAGGAGACCTAATAGTGAGCTGTTTCAGGATTTATGGTTGACGCATAACTTGTAATTCAGTATCAGATCTGCTGGATAAGATCCGAAAGCGTGGATGTTATCCAGCATTTTTGCGTGATAATATCCCTATTCATAGAACTTATACCGATTTTTTGCTGTATAACTCCGGGAATCCAGAGTGTTAACTGTCATATGTGTGACAGTTAAGTATGGGAAACAGGGATCTTATCTATCACTTTGATCCGATCAGCAGCCCGATAAGGGGTTTATACAGCATCTATCATAGCCCCACCTAAGTCGCCAAGTTGGCTCAATCAATAGAAGGAAACAGATCCAGGCAGGGCACCCCCCAATCCGCGGCATGGTTCAAATTGGGTGGATTTTGGGTTACACAGGCAGCCCAAATCAGGCCATCGTTGCCAATGGCCTATTTTGATATTTCGTCACTCTTTACGCTCTCTGGAAACGCTTAAACCCCAACAGCTCCAGCCAGTGTGGA
>JBCCRZ010000161.1:0-10345 GCA_039200855.1 Cyanobacteria bacterium P01_D01_bin.44
CAGAGAAAAGAGCGCCTTGAATGGCAATGCCTAAAATGCCGCCGAGTTGAATGCTGATGCTTGAGAGCGCAGAGGCAATTCCCTCTTGAATGGGGAGGACAGAATTCATGGCGGTTGCGGCTAACGTTGGGATCGTTAAGCCCCCGCCAAAGCCTGCCAGCACCAAGGTCCATAAAATCTCGCTATACTCGATGCTGATACCAATGCGGGTGAGGGACAGCAGCGCCACGGTGACAATCACTAACCCAGTAAGAATGGGGAAGCGCCAACCGAGCCGGGCCGCTATCCAGCCAGAGGCAAATGAGGCGACAATAATTGCGCCATTCATAGGTAAAAAACACAGCCCCGTCATCGTGGCCGAATACCCTTGGACGTGCTGCAAGAATAAACTCAAAATGAAGAACAAACCGCCAGACATGAAAAACACCAGGGTTTGGGTGACGCAGACAGGTATAAACCTGCGGTTTTTAAGCAACGCTAGCGGAATCACGGGGTGCGGGCTCCGAAGCTCAAACACCCAGAACAGCCCGAAGCTTAATGCGGTCAACCCCAACAGCAACAGTCGCTGGGACGAGAACCATCGACCGTCATGGGCATGGGTAAGCGTATAGGCCAGTAAGGCAATCGAGGCGATGCTCAAGAGCAATCCGGGCCAGTCCAGGGGTTGCCGAGCTGGTGTTTTATCTTTTTTGACTGAACTCAGGGTCATCAACAGGGTGATCAAGCCCAGGGGAACATTTACCCAAAAGATGCTGTGCCAGCCAACTGTATCCACCAGCAGACCCCCCAATCCTGGTCCGGCTACCATCGCTAATGCAGACACCGCAGACCAAATACCGATTGCTTTTGCCCTGACCTTGTGATCGGGGAAGGTTGCCGTCAAGATTGTCAGCGACAGGGGGAGTAACGCTGCCGCACCCATACCTTGAAGGGTGCGCCCTGTGATCAACATTGGGAGATTAGACGCAAACCCGCACAGGGCCGAGGCCGCCGTAAAGGCAATGAGCCCGAGCACAAAGATGCGTTTGCGGCCAAAGACATCGCCGAACTTGCCGTTAGCGAGCAGTAGACTGGCGACAGGCAGGTGATAGGCATTGAGAAACCACTGCACCCCTGAGATATTTGCCCCCAGTTCTTGTTGGATTTGGGGGAGGGCCACATCCCCTGCGGTGCCGTCAAAATTGGTCATGAAAAGGGCTAAACACATCGCCGCCAGGATAACGGCTTTGTTTTTTGTGATCGCGCTGGAAAGGCCGGCTGCTGGGACGAGCACAGCATCGGGGGGGGGATTGTTTTGAAGTTGAGTCATGATTGAAGTGCGATTTCAGGTTTTAGGAGATCTGTTTCACAGGGCATCATGCGATCAAGGTAGGGGTTAGAAAACATCCCCTGGGGATCCCATCGCTGTCGAAGCTGCATAAAGTCCCTCCAGTTTTTGTACTGTTGGGTAGGATGCAGGGTAAGCTGCGGTGAAACACTGATCGGCAGCTGCTTTCCCCAATGGCCGCGAGGGTTGAAGGGCGCTAGCAGCTCAATCATTTCCTGGAAAAATTTGCCCGTGCAGGGGTATTCCCAAAATTCAATCCAGCAGATGGGCTGGCCACAGGTGGGGCTCAGCCAAAACGGCTCAGCCGCTGAGCAACGTAGGTGAATGTGCATGGAGGGAAACCTTTGGGTAGTGTGAAAATGGTCGCGAATCCTCGAGAGGGCTTCGCAGGCGCGGTCGTAGGGAATGGCAACTTCCATATCGGCCACCGGGTCCAGGTTGTTGCGAGCTTCGTTGTCCAGCAGATCGGTGGAAGTGGTGTCAAAGTGGGTGAGGACAAAATCACTGCGCCCGTAAGCCTCGGTGTAGATGGCCTGGTCGTAGCGCTCAATGCCCCAGCGCTGGAGCTCGTTAAAGCGGTGGGTTAAGAACAGACGCTGGGCCAGTTTGTTGAACCGGTCTGTCACCGCTTGGGTGAGTGGGGGTGTCTGAGCAGGCTGCCAGCCGCCATTTTCCCTTAAAAGCTCTGGGGTTGGATTGATCAGGGCAAGGTGGGCGCGATCGCAAATCGGTGAGTAGCGAATATCCACATATTGATTTTGGGTATGGATCTCGTCAAAGCCCGCTAAAAACTCTGTCATAGGGAGTGTGCGCACTTCGGTCTGAAGCGAGAAGGCTGGCACACATTGAAAGGTGACGGTGGAGATCATGCCGAGGGCTCCGAGTGCGATCGCAACCCCATTAAATTCATCATCGGTGCGATCAATCTCCACAACACTGCCATCTGCCCGCACAATTCGCATCGCCTGCACATAGCCGCTGAGGCTGGTGTGCTCAAGCGACCCCCCGTGGGTGCCGGTAGAGATGGCCCCCGCAACGGTTTGTTGCGCAATGGTGCCCAAAATCGGCAGGGCCAGGCCGTGCTCCGCCAGGACATCATTGAGCTGCCACAGTCGAATGCCGGATTGAACAGTGACGAGGTTGCCCTCCACGCTCAAGATTTTGTTGTATTTATCTAGAACCAAACACAGACCCTCAGTGGCAGGCAGGGGGACTGCTGAGTGCATCGCGCCGATGGCCCTAACTCTGAGTTGGCGCTGGGCAGCTAACCGAATCGCTTGAACAATGTCGGCTTCGACGGTGGGTTGAGCAATCGCCCTGGGAGAAAATTGATAAAGCCCAACAGCGCTTTTCAGGACGGGCCGTTTTCCAGGGCTGTCAATCTCAGGCTTAGACACAGATTGCTTCCTCAGACTTGCTTGGATGTTCTATCAGATGGGGGAGTCGGGCTTCTGACCCCCTTCCCTCGAGTTCGGGGGAAGGGGTTAGGGAAAGGGGGCCACCGAGATGATGGCTGTAATCCAGTAAACTCATGCAATTTCGCCTTAAGTAGATTTGGCATAACGGTCGGCCAAAATCCTTTGCAAAATTTGTGGCACCTCAAACACGGCTTGATTGTCAAAGGCGGCCAGATTCTCTTGGTAATGAGCAAAATTTTCAGGCTGAATCAGGGTTTCAACGGCGCTGGCGATCTCTTTAAAGCTAGCCACCGTTAGCCCAACTTGTTTCTCTTTCACCCAATCAGCGGCATAACGCTCTTGGGGTAGGGTCAGAAAGTTACGCTCCACGATAGGGGGCAACTTCATCCTGATCGCCTCGCTGACGCTGACATTACCGGGCTTGCCAATAAGGAAATCGGCCAGGTGCATGTAGTGGGGAATGTCTTCTGTGAAAGAAATGATCGCTCGCTTTTGGCCATCTGTCTTAGCTCGCAGCGCGTCGGCCACGGCTTGATTGCGACCGCACAGGCAGATCAGCTGCAGGCAATCTTGAAAAGATTCCAGCTGTTTAGCCACCTCTAGCATTGCCTTGGAGCCATTGGCCCCAAACAGCACCAGGCCGGTCAGGCGGTGAGGCTCTAACCCCAGCGCCTGGCGCTCAGCGGCAATCTCTTCTGGCCTGGGCCGATAAAATTTGGGATGGATCACCAACCCGGAGGTTTTAATTACCCGATTCGGCGCGACCCCGGCAGTGATGGCCTGCTCCACGGCTTTCTCGGTGCTGCAGATCAAATAGTTGTCGGTGCTGGGCTCTACCCAATAGGCCGAGGGGCTGTCGGCAAAATCTGTCAAGAGGGTGACCACGGGGGTGCCGGGCTGGGTGGGTTGCAAACTGGCCCAGAGTGCCCGGTTATGAAAGGGCACGACGGAAAGCACCAGATCGGGTGGGTCCTGTTGCCAGATGTCAGAGAGAAGCCCCACCTCGGTGCGGTGATTAAGCCAGGTCAACACCTTGTGGATATGAACGGTGATCAGATGAACCCAGCCAAAGCCGTTTTTCAAAATCAGGTCGTAAAACTGATCTGAACCTTTGCCAATCGTATGGGCCACTTTGTTCTCTTTTTGGGTTTCTGTGCCTGCGCCCAGGGTGTCTACAAAGATCGGCTCTAGCTGCCAATGGGGCTGCTGTTTGGCGAGGACATCCCGCAGGGCCAGGAAGGTAGCATAGTGCCCGCCGCCGCCCCGGAGCACCAAAACCTTAACCTTAACGGCTTTGGTTGTACTGGCCTGAGTCTTCGCATCATCAGTCTTTGAGTCATTCGAGATGGCAAGGGTCATGGCTGTATCATCCTTAAAAACGCGTCCTTGGCGGCTGTGAGAATGGCTGCACTTTGCTGAATCTTGGTGAGGGCAGCCACAACATCGTCAATCCCCTGGGGACCTGCCCTGAAGATGGCTTCATCCAGCCAGATGGCTTCGCGATCGCAGGCCCGCTCAGCCTCGGGCAGGGTCAGCTCGCCCAAATTAAACCGCTCAGGAAAGGCACTGGGCACCGGCAGACGAGACAGTTGGGGTTGGAAAAGCGCAGAGCGATGTATCGCCGGATAGCCCTGGCTGCACGGAATCCCCTCTGCATGGAGAGCCAAACAAACTTCCTCATGCGCAGCCCCAAAAATGTTTGGATCGAGGGCAAAAATATAGCGATAAAACGACCGTCGGGTGTGTCGAGGATCCGGCTTAAGCAGGCGCACCCCCGGTATCTCCGCCAGTTTTTTTTCTAAGTAACTCAGCATGGCTTCTCGCTGGATCATCTGGTCACCAAATCTCTCCAGAGCGACGGTGCCCAACGCGGCCTGAAATTCTGTCATGCGATAGTTGGTCCCTAGGGAGAACACTGGGGGGTGCCCCCTGAACTGGACAAATTGGCGCAGCAGCTGATCAAACCTCCCAGCCTGGGGGCCTGCCGGTTCAGTCGCCACGGGCAGCCGTCCGCAGTCGATCAGACTGATGGCCCGGTCAGCCCACGCCTGGGTGCGGCACAACAACACGCCGCCTTCCCCCGTGGTCAAAATCTTGGACGATTGCAGACTAAAGGAGCCAAAGTGCCCAAAGGTGCCTGCGCCTTGCCCCCTCCATCGGGCGCCGTGGGCGTGGGCGCAGTCCTCAATCACAATCAGATTGTGCCGCTCAGCGATCGCCATGATCGCGTCCATATCCGCCATCTGCGCCCCCAGATGAACCGGAATAATCGCCCGTGTTTGGTCGGTGATGGCGGCCTCAATCGCAGCTGGGCTGATGCAGTAGGTGTTTGGATCAACATCGACGATCACCGGAATCGCACCCGCGGCAATGGGGGCAGCGGCGGTGGCTTGAAAGGTGTAGGCGGGGACAATTACTTCGTCACCCCACCCGATTTGGGCGACCCGCAGCGCAACCTCCATCGTGACGCTGCCGTTGGCCATCAGCACCGCCACACTGCCACCCTGCATGGCTGCAAACTGTTTTGCAAAAGCGGCACTATAAGGCCCCGGGTAAGGGGCTCCCCCCCAGCGTCCCGAGCGGACCACCTCGGTCACAACAGCTTCGTCGCGTTCGTCGGAGATCGGCCAGGCGGGGTAGGGGTGCGATCGCACTGGCTGACCGCCAAAGACCGCCAAATCATTGGGAGGTAGGGCACTCATGAGTTGAGTGAGTGGCCCTGCTGACAGGTTGTCTGGTGTGGGTTGGCTACCCGTCTGAGCAATCGCAGCCATCTCACGCGAGATGTTAGACGTAGAGATCATGCTCGTTTCCCCTCTCTATGATGTGGTCTTTATGAACCTGCCAGGGCTAACGCAGATCCTGAATAAGCCTTTTCAAGGATCTTTTGCAAACCATCGGTGACTTCAAAGACCGCCTGATTGTTGAAGCGTGCCAGGTTAGACCGATAGCCCCCATAGACCTCAGGTCGTATCAACTCAGCCACCGCCTGATCAATTTTTTGAAAGGTTGAAATCACCAAACCGACCTTATTTTCTGAAACCCACTCGGCGCAGTATCTTTCTTGACTCATCGTGGCAACATTGCACTCAGTAATGACTGGCAGCTTCATCGCTAAGGCCTCGCTAACGCTCACGTTACCGGGTTTACCAATAAAAAAATCGCTCAGGCGCATATAGTCGGCCATGGCATCTGTGAACCCCACAATCGCTCTCTTTTGAGGCCCCTTGTAGAGTCGTAGGGCCTCAGATTGTGCCTGATTGTGCCCGCATATAAAGATCAGCTGAATTTGATCTTGAAATGTCTCCAGCCGCCTGGCAATCTTGAGCATGACATCAGAACCATTCCCCCCAAACATCACCAAACCGGTGGGCCGATCGGGGGCAAGCCCTAGCTGCTGTCGTTGGCGAGCGTGACTCTCTTCGGGCAGGCTGTCTGCGTAGAAGCTGGGGTGAATGACCAGCCCAGACGTCTCAATAATGCGCTGATCTGCGATCCCCAAGTCACGGGCCTGGTCTGCCGCTCGCTGCGTGCCACAAACCAGAAAATTACCCGCGTCTGGATCCAGCCAAAACGCGGGCGGACAATCTGCAAAATCGGTTAAAACTGTTACATAGGGGGCACCAGGCTTCGCTTTTTGCAGGCTCTCCCACAGCCCCTTGTTATACAGTGGCATCACAGAAACCACCAGATCGGGCTGCTGTTCTCCCCAATAGGTTTCAAAGATTTTGACCCCAATGTCGTGATTTAGCTTAACCAGCAGCTTATTCAGGCGCATTTTGAGCGGCCAGAGCCAGGTCCACCCCCCCTTAACCATCAGATTATAGAGATCGTGCCCCGAAAACCCAAACATCTCATAGGCGTTTTTAATTTGGTTTTGCTGAGACAGGTTTGTAATCATCTCATCCATATCGGTGACCTGAAACTGCCAGGGTAAGCCCCGCTGTTCGGCCACGGCCCGCAGGGCGTGATAGGTCGCATAGTGCCCCCCGCCCCCCTGACCAGTCACCACATTGACTGTAAATTTTTGGGCCATTTCTGTAGGCCTCCATGTGTTAAGAAACGATATTAAGGCATTAAACAGGGATCAGCTCTCGCTGCACCGCTGGCAAGGTTGGCCTTGACTCGGCAGCTATTTTCTCAAACAGACCCAGGGCCCGCACCACGGCCTGGTCCATGTCGTAATATTTGTAGTCACCCAGACGACCCGCAAACAAAACTGAGCCGTTCAATTTTTCAGCCTCTCGCTGATAGAGAGCTAATTGAGCGCGGTTCTTTTCATTCAAAATCGGGTAGTACGGATCGTTCTTGCCAGGAATGTAGGCTTCGGGATACTCCATCACCAATGTTGTCTTGGGCGAGGTCTGGCCCGATAGATACTTCTGCTCGGTGATGCGAGTAATGTCGTAGTCGTTGGGGTAGTTAACGGTGCCGACTTCTTGATGCCATTCTTGATCGCGGGTCTCAAACTGAAACCGAATACTGCGGTAGGGTAGCTCACCGTGGCAATAATCAAAAAAGGCATCAATCGGCCCGGTGCAAACCAGCCGATTAAAACGAATATCGTCAATAATCTCGCGATAGTCAGTGTTGAGTAGCACCTTGATATTGGGGTGATCTAACATCTGGCGAAACATTTCGGTGTAGCCCAGCCTGGGCATGGCCTGATATCGGTCTTGAAAATATCGATTATCGCGACTGATATAGACGGGAACTCGCCCAGTTACCCCCCGATCGAGCTCTTCTGGCTTTAAGCCCCACTGCTTAGCGGTGTAATGGAGAAAGATATTTTCATAAACGTAATCCGCCAGAAACGCCAAATCCCCGCTGGTGCTTTCCCTCAGCTTGAGAATCGGGACTTTCACACCAAAGCCAAAGTTTTTTAACAGTAGGTTTTCTAGCTTTTCGGCGTATCGAGGAGGGAACAGCGCATAGAGCGTGTTCAGGTTGAAGGGAATAGGAACCTTCTTCCCTTCTATAACTCCCAAGACATGGTGATAGTAAGGCCGCCACTGGGTGAACTTAGAGAGATAGTCCCAGGCTTTTTTTGATTTTGTATGAAAGATATGGGGACCATATTTGTGTACCAAAATGCCGTGCTCGTTGTAGTCGTCGTAAGCGTTGCCGCCAATATGATTGCGCCGCTCGACCAGTAATACCCGCTGCCCCAACTGGGTCGCCAGACGCTCTGCCAGCACGCAGGCTGAATAGCCTGCCCCAATAATTAACCAGTCAAATTTCATGGTTTTATTCCAATAGAGTTTGATAGAGCTGTCTGTCGAGGGTTTGAGGCATTAGCTGTAGTCTTGTCTAAGACCTTTTCCAAAATATCGACGACTTCAAATACGGCGCGATTGCGATAGGTCCTAACATTGTCTCGATAACGCTGAAAAATTTCAGGTTGCAGCAGCCAAGCCACTAACTGATCGATCTGGCGAAAGTTTCTAACCACCAGGCCAAACTGATTGTCCGCTAGCCAGTTGGCGGTGGCCCGTTCCTGAAACAAGGTCATCACCGGGTCGCATTCTGTAATCACTGGTAGCCCCATTGCAACAGCTTCGCTGACTCCAACACTCCCCGGTTTGCCGATAAAAAAGTCCGACAGGTGCATGTAGTGTTGGAGCTCCCGAGTGAAGCCTTCGACGACCTTGGGGAAACGACTGGGCATATGGCGCAGCTGTTGAGCCAGGGCTTCATTTCGGCCACAAACAAACACCAGCTGCAGGGCCAGGGGTGACTGTTCTAATCGCTGGGCGATCTCAACCATCTCCTTAGAGCCATGGCTGCCAAAACAAATCAAGCCGGTGGGTAAATCGGGATGCAGGCCAAGCGCTTGTCGTGCCTGCTGACGATCGGTCGTCATGAGCTGGTTAAAGCGAGGATGAATCATCACCCCCGAGGTTTGGAAAAGATTTTTCTCGGAGTAGCCCACTGCCTGGGCCTGGTTGGCTGCTCGCTGAGAGGGACAGATTAACAGCTGCTCCTGGGGCTCAATCCAGAAGTGAGGCGGGCAGTCAGTAAAGTCAGTAATGGCGGTGATAAACGGGGTGTGGGGTAGCTCCGCCCGGAGACTTTCTAGCAAAATCCGATTGACCAAAGGCATCAGTGAGACCACCAAGTCGGGCTGCTGTTCGCGCCAGTATTGCTGTAGCCGCCGTTGCCACATCCTTTTTTGCAGGCGAATCTTGAGCTTAAAGATGGGCACAGAGATGGGGTCGTTGATTAACTTGGCCCATTTCTTTTTAAGGGTCCACCGATTGTAGAAGTCCTGGGGGAAGGTGGTGCCAAAGACGTCCTTTAAAACTTCGACAATCTCCACCTGCCAGGGCAGATTTCGATTTTCAATCACCGATTTTAGGGCATTGGCGGTGCTGCGGTGCCCCGCGCCCATGTCGTAAATGGTGAAACAGACTTTTTTCATCGGAGGGAGCCTCGGGGTAGATGGGGAGGGAAAGGTAGTGGGTGGTGGGTGGTGGGTGGTGGGTAGTGGGTAATAGGTAGTGGGTAATGGGTGGTGGGTAATGGGTAGTGGGTAATGGGTGGTGGGTGAGATAAACCTTAGGGGTTAAGGTCTCCTGGCCCAGAAGGCAGGGGGAGCAGGGGAGGAGAGGGGAGACGTGGGGACGTGGAGAGAGGAAGATAGGGAAGATAGGGGAGATGGGGGAGGCTGTTTGGATTTGGGTTGGATGCGCTGTTGATTTAGACGTGTCACGCCCAGCCAGCGGTTGGTGAGGTCTGCCATGCGAGGGAAGATTTGCTCAGCTGCTAGCAGTAGTTTGGTGAGGGTTTCGGTGACAAAATTCTGGTTGACGATGACTTCGGCGCGGTTGTGTTCGATGGCTTTGAGGAGTGCGATCGCAACATCCCCCGCTTTAGATATCCCCGCCAGGCTGGGGGCGGGTACCCCCGTATCGGCCAGCATCCCCCGGTCAGCCACATAGCCGGGGCAGATTGCGGAGACTTTAACGCCAGTGCCCCGTAGTTCCTGGCGCAGGGCGTGGTTCCAGAGCAGCAGTCCGCCTTTACTGGCGGAGTAAACGCTGTCGTAAGGGTGGCCTTTTTTACCTGCTAGCGACACCAGATTAACAATGTGGCCGCTGCCTCGCTGTAGCAGACCGGGCAATAGCAGGCGGGTCAGCTCCATTGCCGCGATTAAGTTTACGGATAAGATGTCGTGCAGATCGCTCGAAGAATAGTCCTGGAAGGCGCAGTAGCGTTCGAGCCCGGCGTTGTTGATCAAAATGTCGATGGAGCCGACTTGGTGCTCAATCTGTTGCACCAGGGTTGGCAGCTGCTTAAGGTTGCTGATATCAAAAGGCAGGGCAATTCCCTGGCCGCCAAGGACATTGATTTCAGCACACACCCTCTCCAGTGCGGCCTGGGAACGGGCCACCCCCACTACAGTCGCCTGCTTTTTGGCCAGGGCTCTGGCAATATCCGCACCGATGCCCCGTGAGGCCCCAGTTAGGAGCACAGTCTTACCGGCTAGGGTGGTCATGGGGTGGGTCCTCCTACGGGTTCTTTGGCTGTCAAAGAGGCAAACTGGTTGCCGCCTAGCTCGATTTGTTGGTGCTGTAGCCCTTCCGTGAGTCGGGTGAGC
>JBCCRZ010000162.1:0-10328 GCA_039200855.1 Cyanobacteria bacterium P01_D01_bin.44
AGAGTTAGAAACTCGCTTGGAGCGCTTTCGACAAGCAGGCAAAACTCAAATTATCCCAGCTACAGAGGGGCAGCTAAGAAAAGTCAAGCGTGAACTTGAAGTGAAACTCAAAAGTATTCAAGAAAAACGAGATGGTATCAGTTTTGAGCAAAAGCAATTAGCCTCTGGGGTAATCTTTGTTGAAGCCTAGGGCAGTCTTTCTGCCCATGTCTAGTTGTCTTCCGCTTTTAGCTCCCTTTTCTCGGAAAACCGTATACGGTCGTTTCGGCGTATTCTCAACACTCTTTCCGGGGGAGATCCCCACCTGACTTTCTCGGGGGCGACTGCAATGATGTGATTATCACCTAAAGGGTCAGTCCGAAATGAAGAAACCATTTAACAACGTTGTCCAAAGCTGGTATCGCAAGGCCATCAAGCATTCTAAATATCGCTGGTTGGTAGTTCTAGGTACGCTCTTTTACTTGCTCAGCCCGTTGGATATCTCGCCAGATGTGTTTCCGATTGTGGGCTGGCTCGATGATGGTGCCGTTGTGGCGCTCCTGGTCACCGAAATGTCTCAACTGATGGTGGAACAGTTACAGAGCCGCAACAAGCGACGCGCTACTCAAGCCGCTAACGCGTTTCAAACCGAGGACGTGATTATATCGGATGCCATGGATGCGGATGTCATTGATGTAAAAGCGGTCATCGTTGGTTAGCGCCTGGTTTATCCACGGTTCGATTTCACAGTTCAATTTCACTGTTCAATTTCACTGTTCTAAACCTACTTTCAGTTTTCTCAGGAGATTACACCATGACTCACACGACTGTTCAGACCAATGTTGATAAGCAGCAGCTTACGGACAATCTAAATCAAATCAAAGCCGAAGGCGGCGTCCGTTTTAAGAAAGTTGCTCAGATCTTTCGAGCGGCTTTTGTGGAAAGTGCCACTGAGCTAAAAGAAGGGGCAACCACCGTTAGTCCGGCGGCTAAAGACCTCAAAGATTCCGTTTCTCAACTGATTGCTGAGGCTAGCAAAGAAGCCGTGGCAGAGGCTAAAGACGTCTGGGCTAACCGCTCTCAGGAAGAAAGTCTGATGGAATGGTTCCGGGCTGAAGTCCGAGCTATCTTCAAGGCGATCAAAACCACTTTCTCGGCAGCAACTCGCCCAGCTGATACTTCGGAGGACGTGCTGACCCCTGTCAAGCTCAATGCCGCTGAAGATAGCAGCGTACAGACGGTTTCTACTGACGCAGATGCGGCCTAGGGGTATCGTCGCTATACATTTCTAAAGCGTTCCAAACAGATTAATAGTGATGCAACTCGCGATCGCACTTATCCTGCGATCGCTTTTCTATCGGGAAATTCTAGGGAAGATCCAGGGAAAATCTACAATAGGAATAAGTTCTTAATTTTCGCTCCTTCTAACCGTCCTACATTAAAGCGCCTAACTATGACTGCACAGATGGTCGTATCTCCGATTCAGACATTGATTCAGCAGCAGAGAACCTTTTTTCAAACGGGGCAAACGAAACCCCTCGAGTTCCGGTTAGCTCAGCTGCAACGACTCAAGCAGGCCATCCTCGACCATCAAGACGCCATCGTCGAGGCGGCTAAGACCGATCTGGGGCGACCGCCCTTTGAGGCCTATTTTGAAATTGCCACTTTGGGTGAGATCAATCTGGCGCTTAAAAAGCTGAAGTCGTGGATGAAACCTCAGCGCGTCAAAACCTCCATCGATCAGTTTCCGGCGTCTGCGTGGGTGCAGCCCGATCCGCTGGGCGTGGTGTTAGTGATTGGCCCGTGGAACTATCCGTTTCAGCTGATGGTGTCGCCGCTGGTGGGTGCGATCGCAGCTGGCAACTGCGCCATCCTCAAACCTTCGGAACATGCCCCTGCAACCTCCAGCGTGGTGGCCAAGCTGATTAAGTCAGCCTTTGACCCCAGCTATGTGGCCGTGGTTGAGGGGGATGCAGAAACCAGCAAGCAGCTTCTGGCTGAGAAATTTGACCATATTTTCTTCACCGGGGGGACCGCCATCGGTAAGGTGATTATGCAGGCGGCGGCGCAGCATCTGACACCGGTCACCCTGGAGCTGGGCGGCAAGAGCCCTTGTATTGTGGATGCCGATGTGGACCTCGAGACAGCGGCTAAGCGGATTATTTGGGGTAAATTTATCAACGCAGGGCAAACCTGCATCGCCCCAGACTATCTCCTGGTGGATCAGCGGATTAAGCAACCTTTCCTGGCTCTACTCAAGCAAAATATTCAAGCGTTTTATGGCGATAATCCTGCCGCAAGCCCAGACTATGGACGGATTATCAGCCCACGGCACTTTTCTCGACTGGCGGGCTTTTTAGACAATGGTATGGTGATCGCCGGGGGGCAAACTGATCCAGCGGATCGCTACATTGCACCCACCCTTTTAGACAATATTGGCTGGGAAGATCCGGTGATGCAAGAAGAGATTTTTGGGCCGATTTTGCCGATCTTGACCTATGAAAGGCTGGAAGATGCGATCATGCAAATCAATGCCCGTCCTAAACCCCTAGCGCTGTATTTCTTCTCGAAAGATGGCGCTAAGCAAGACTATATCCTGGGGGCGACTTCCTCTGGTGGGGTTTGTATCAATGATACGGTGATGCAGGTAGGGGTCTCAGGACTACCCTTTGGCGGCGTGGGCGATAGCGGCATCGGCAGCTACCATGGCAAAGCCAGCTTTGACACGTTTTCTCACCAAAAAAGTGTTTTAAAGAAAGGCCTATGGCTGGATTTAGACTGGCGATATGCACCCTATTCGTCCAAACAGCTTCAGCAAATTAGACGGATTGTGAATGGCTAGTTGAGGGATTCCCTCTTCCAGGGTTTTAGCTAGTTGCTGAGCACACCTGGCCAGTTTTGATTGGCCTTGGCAATATTGCCAGGGATATCTTGTTCCCAGCGACCCTGAATGCGGGCATCAAAGTTGAGGTAGAGCTTTCCATCCACGATCTTCCAAGCCGTCGGATCGACGGCAGCCGTGTAGCCTCTGCTGACAGCCCAGGCACAGAACCCTCCATACTGAGGGGCATATTGCGTGGGATTGCTAGCAAACAAATCACGATTTTGGGCGCTGGAAAACTGCCAGGTCGCCCCACCCCACTCGTGGGTATAACTAGGACTGCCAGCCACGTAGCCACCGGCGTTAAAATATGCCACCGGATCTGCGCCCCGGATAGCAACCCCGCTCTCTGCAAAGACAGCGGCAGGTTCATTCCCAACCGGGGACGCTTCAGTCTTTTCAGACTTTTCAGATGAAGGCTCAGCCGATGGGACAGCTGCGTCAGCGGTAGGCATCTGTTGAACCTCCACCGAACTTACATCAACCGCAGCAGTTTGAGAAGCTGACTCTTCTACAGCAGCATCAGGCTCCACAGCAGCATTTGACCCAGAAGGCGTGGATGTAGATAAATCACAGCCCGCCATCAGCCCGGCTCCCAGGATAGTCGCTATCCCCCATGCAACCCTAGATAATAGAGACATCGTCATGTTCCTCCAACAGGACTATTCTCTTCACTATATCCACAGGAATCATGATCAACCAGTGGCATCGTTGGCCAGTGCCCCGGCGTTAGCTAGGGGTTTGTCCTGTCAGGATTGATGGAATGTCTAACTCTCCTGAGCAAACGGGTTCTGGAAAGGAAAAATGGCTCAACAGCCTGGGATGGATTTCTCCAAAGTGACCTGCGGCTGCCCCCCTGACGATGACAGTGGCGGCTCGTCCGGAGATGTAGCGACTGTCTGCACAAATCTCTAGCTGATAAGCAATTTTCAAGGCTTTGAGCAAGGTCTGCACATAGGCTTTAGCAGTTGCAAAGGAGGCGCGGGCATCCAGGCTGGCAAACCCCCAATAAAGGGTTTCCGCTATCTCGCTATCTGCCAGGGTGATGACTTCCCCGGTTTCGTAAATGTTGATAGGCTTGGGCGCGCTAATGTTGTGGGACAAAATCTCTAGCAGCCCCGCCTGCAGGGTATTGCGTGTGGCACTGTGGGTTTGGCTTTTGGCATTGTTAGCCTGGACAAACTGGCTGCCCAACTGGGTCAGCAGGTCCGGGTTTGTCAGGGTAAAGCTTTTGACCTCCATGAGCTCCATCCGCTGGGCCAGGTCGCTGATTTTGAGCACAGCGTCTTTGAGGGGGGCAGGGGTGCCCATGTGAAACTTAATGGCAGTAGGCTGGGGGGCCAGGTTATCTACGCCGATGGCTACGAGGAGATCCCCGGCGATATCGGTATCGCTAAAGATATCGGTGCGGTAGGTGGGCACCCACACCACGTCGGTGCCACTGACCTGCAGGTCCATGCGAGCCAGGTATTTTTTAAGATCGGTTTTTGCGATCGCACTGCCCAAAACCTCATTCAACCGTTTCGCTGAGAACGTTACTGGCTGTCGGTCTAAGCTAGGGGTCGTATAGCTGCCTTCGGGATGGTGAATCTTCACTGTCTTCACAGGACTACCCGCATCTAGAAAGTTGTGGGCCAAAATATTAATCATCTCGAGGACCGTTTTTTGGGAGATGCCCGTGACGTCGATAAACAGATTTTGGGTGTCTGCTTTGACTGCACCCACCTCTGCGGCATTAATAATCGGGGGGAGAGACAAAACTTTCTCGGTGCTGTCCTTTAAGACAGGGACTTGGTCGCTGGGGGGCAGCGTGTTGCCATAGAGTAAACCGTTGGGATGCTCGGTGAGAATCTGCCGTGCATTCAGAGCAGTGTCGGCTTGTAGGGGCACAAATGAGAGGGTGGCTTTATCAGCGGTGGTGTAGTGGATATCGCCCTGGATCTGATCGAGATCATAAATGCCAATGGCAATCTTCTTACGCTGTCGGCCAAAAGTCTGGGTAACCTTTTCTTGAAACTGGATGAGGGACTCTAGACCGGCTGCCCCCAGACTGACATTCTCTACGGTCAAGGCGGCTATGTAGGGGCGCAATGGCAAGACTGAGGGGGAGACTTTTACCCCCCGGTTTGAGTCTGGCAGCTTAGTGGGCACCTCTCGAGGCTGGTCGTTATAAATGTTGAGGGCACGGGTGAACCCTTCGGCGGCAAGCAGGTCAGGGCGCTCAGCGGTGACCTCAACGTCGAGCATGGTATCCCGCAGGGTGGCGTCTAGGCCATAGTCAAAGGCTTGTTGCTCAAGCTGTTGGGGGGGCATTGAGGTGAGTCGGCTGAGATAGTCCAGAGGGAAGGTGACGGTGGGCATGGGGTGGTGGGTGGTGGGTGATGTAGAGGCGCAATATATTGCGGTGGCGGGGGAGATGGGGAGAGAGGGTGACGCGGTGACGCGGGGATGGGGAAGATGAGGGAGATGGGGGAGGGGTAGAGGAGTAGGGTGGGCATTGCCCACAGATGGGGTAGAGATGGGGGAGGGTGGGCATTGCCCACAGATGCAGAAGGCGATAGAGAGGCTATCTCAACGCAATATCGGGGCCGACTAGATCTGAGAGTTTTTCGACATCGTACAACAACATTGCAATTCTCTCCAGGCCAAGCCCCCAGGCGATTGTCGCCCTGTCACCGCAGCCTAGGGGGGTCAACATCTCTGGCCGAAATAAACCAGAGTTACCGACCTCTAGATAGCGCTGGCTGGGAGGGTGATAGGCATATACCTCCAGGGAGGGTTCGGTATAAGGGTTGTAGGTGGGCTTAAACTTCAAATTTTTAAAGCCTAAACGCTCATAAAAGTAAGCGAGATAGCCCTTCAGCGTTCGCACATTGAGCAGCTCACCGATAATGACGCCTTCAATTTGGTGAAATTCGGCTAGATGGGTTCGATCGACGGTTTCGTTGCGAAAGACTTTCTCAATGGAGAAATATTTGCCTGTTTGCCCCTGCAAGGCGTAGAGCTTGCGGGCGGTTGAGGAGGTGGTATGGGCACGTAAAATAGCGCGGCTGGCTTCACTCTCGCTCCACTCGCCGCCATAGTTTTGTTCGTGGACTTGTTTGATCTCGTCAATCAGCTGAGCATCACTGGGTAGGGGCAGCTGTTGGGGATGGCTCAGGTAAAATGTATCTTGCACTTCACGGGCCGGATGGTCTTGGGGGGTAAACAGGACGTCAAAGTTCCAAAAGGCCGTCTCAACCAGCTGGCCTGACATTTCATCAAAGCCCATGTTTAAGAAAATGTCGCGAATCCGTTGAATGCACTGGGTCAAAATGGTGGGTCGCCCATAAGCCACATCGGGGACTTCGTCATGGATGTTGTAGGGCTTGAGATCGACCTGGTTCCATTGCCCCGACAGCAGCAATTCGCTGGTTAAAGTGGTAACCAGGGGTTGTAGCTCAAGTTTTTTCAGAATAGGCAATACTGTCAGTTGATAGTCGGCTTCACTTTTTTGGGTGATATACCCCTCTTGCTGTAACCAACTGAGATGGGGGGCGGTCTCGTCGGCTAATGGATTGCCCTGGGCAACGGCGGTGAAAATAGCCTGTCGTTGCTGGTAGCGCTCAAGGGCTGAGGCGTCCAGGACCACCATTGTTTTAGTCCCGTCCTGGTCCTGCATATCAACTGCCTGGCTTTTGCGGAGGGCACCATAGTTGATGCTAAAGTCCTGCCCCAATAGCCGCCGCAGGGTTTCGACCTCGCTGATACCCCGCTGGAGTTTTTCCGAGAGTACGCTGCCGGGGATCGTGCCCTTGAGATGATCGCCTTTCTCGGTAATTGCCCAGCGGGTTTTGGTCAGATCCTGACACTTCACATAGTCGTCTAGTGCACCACTCAGTAAAAAACCCTTGATAAAGTTAAAGTCTAGGCGATGGGTTTGACAAAACGCTTGCAAGCTATCGACGGTTTGCTGTGACTGCAAACGCTGAATAAATTCTCGCTGTTTGCCCGTAAGCTGCTTGGTGTCGAGCATGGTGGATCTTTGCTGGGGGATCTCTACCCTCCCATCCTGTCCCTTTCTCTGCCCACTTTTGACTTTTAACTTTTAATTTTTAACTTTTCTGCATCGCTTTGGCGACTTCAATGCATTCTGCCAAAGACGCATCGGTTTTAATGGCCTGGGCGTCTAAATGGGTGCGGGTGGTGCGGTACTTGCGATCGCACAGCCCCTGCATCAGCTGATCTCGCTGGGGGATGTCCATCTTACCCCGACGACCGATTTCGGCCAGGGGGTAGTAGTAGGGCGGCATGATTGCTTCCGCGTCCATCAGACAGAGCAATTGATAGCACGGTTGCCAGCGCCAGCGATCGGCCAGCAGCAGCATTTTCGCGATATAGGCACGGTCGTGGAGTGGGCCAAGCCACATCGGGCCACTCACCACAGGGGATTGCTCTAAGCCACAGCTGCACCGGACTCGCCCCAGGTGTCGCCAATTTACGGTTTGAAACTGGCCGCAGCCGTGACAGTAGGCGATAAATCCATAGTGGTCTGAGTTCCAAACAAATTGGGGGGCCAAGCGCACCATCACTCGATGGATTTGACCGTTGAAGTAGGAAAAAACAGGCTGTACATGTAAATTTCGAGCGGCAGCCTGCTGGGCGACTCCCCCCAGCAGTAAGCGTAGCCCCTGCTCATGCACCGCCGGATGATTGCGAACATAGGCTCCATAGACCTGTAGGCCTTTATCGGGCTCGTGGCCGCTGGTGGTGCGTCCATCGGTACTGGTCAGGTAGAGTAGCCCGCCCATTTTGGTCGCCCAGAGGGCGGTGCTCAAAAATGGGGTGGGGTTGCCAAAGCTATCGACATCCACCAGGTCATAAAAGTCGCGCTGCTGGTAGCAGCTAAAAAAGAGCTGGTTGGCGTCTTGGTGGGTGATGCGATAGGAGCGAGGGCGCATCCCAGCGGCCAGGTTATCGGTGAGCACTGTTCTCAAGTCAGGGTTGGCTTCGTTGGCCCACACCCAGTCTGCTCCTGCCTCAAGCTGATAGCGCAGGGGGCGTACCCCACAGCCGGTCATAGCATCCAGGACTCGCAGCTGGCCCCGCTCCTGACGATAAACGGTAGCAGCCAGTACTGCTAAATCCCGGCCTAGCCTACTTTTAGGGCGATAAAAGGCTTGATCGACGCGGAAACAAGCCTTACCCTCTGTTATCTGCCCAGCCGCCGTCATGGTTTAAGTTTAAGCACGATATCTTGAATAGCTGATGTGAGCTGGGGCTGGGTTAACTCGGTGATGGCAAAGACTTCTTGAACGGTTTTGCCTTTGCGGGCAATCAGCTTATATCCCCCCCGAATGGGCACAGATACCTTGAGGCGAAATTGGGGTGCGTGTGATCGCGACTGTCGAATCACTGCCGGGGTTAGCGTAGACACCTGGGGCAGCGCTGCCAGCTTGTCTAGCACTGAGATCAGTCCTGGAATGTGGGTTGAGTGGGTCAGTACGACCCGCCCTTGCGGACGATTGCCCATGTCTGTATCGCTTTAGCAAGCGGCCCCTATAAATGGCATAGACTCTAGCCTAAAACAAGCTGAGTCTTGAGCCTAGCGTACCCAGCCCAAAGATTGCTGAATCAAGCGTCAAATTTTGGTGGTGACAGGTGGTGAGTGGGTGAGTGGGTGAGTGGGAAGGTAGCAAATTCTCCATTCACCAGCGCAGCGAACTCACCAAGCGCCAGCGAACTCACCAGCGCAGCGAACTCACCTAACTAAGCTTTTTCAAGGGGAGCCATCGTCAGACCTGCACGCGTCAGCTGGCTATGGTAAAGTTCTGCTTGCTCTAACGGCCCCACCCAGACCACAGCCTGACCCTCAAAGTGGATCTGGTTGGTCAGTTTCCACGCCTGATCGGGATTCATGTTGGGAAGATGCTTTACCAGGGTTTTGGCCACATGCTCAAACGTATTGAAGTCATCGTTGAGCACAATGATTTTGTAATTGGGATAGGTTTTGCGGACAGTCTGTTTCTCCCGCTCCTTGGTAACGGTGGGAGCCGATGATGTCGATTGAATAACCGCAAAGTTCATAGCTGTCTTAGTGAGCGCCTAGTTACATAGGTTAACAAAGCAATGGAAACTGTGGCGAATTTGTTCAGTAAAATTACGTATCAGACGCTCACTCCCATTTTCCCTGTCAAAGAGATAGCAATGCTGACTTTTCTTGATACAGCCGTCACCCACAAATGGAGCGGTCTTTACCTGCGCGTTGTGGCCTGTCTGCTTGCCTATGGCGCGCTGATGCACATTGGCAACATATTAGGCTGGTCGGGGACACCCTGGCTCCAGACGCCTCTGCATTGGCGGATCATGGATGGCGTGCTGCTGGCGTTTAATGCGATCGCAGCCGTCGGTCTATGGCGACGTCAGCCCTGGGCCGTTGTCTTTCTGATCTTGGGGATCGTCACCCTGCAGCTGATCCCCTACACCCTGTTTCGCCCCTATTTTATCGAGACCCCAGACCAGGCGCAGACCTTAAATGGCCTCATTGGCACAGAACTCTTGCTGCTCTTTGGGCTGATCGGGCTCTTAGTGGCTAAAAAATAGTCGCTGCCATGATGGATAATCTTCCGCAAATCGTAAGCCTTGCCAGCTAGCGAACCCAGTAGAATTCTAGGGTGAACCTTTGCCATATCCAGGGCTGTAGACTGCCTCGCGGTGACTGCTCGACTGGATGTGGCGCTCAATCGGCTAGGGATAAAAAATTAATGATGGATACTGTCAATATCGCAATGGCCCTCTTTTTAGGCATTGGGCTAAGTGCTGCCTGTGGATTTCGCATCTTTATTCCACCCTTTGCGCTGAGTCTGGCGGCACTCAACGGGACGGTTGAGCTATCCCCCGATTGGCAGTGGGTGGGCTCTTATCCAGCGGTGGCGGTGTTTGCGATCGCAACGGTGATAGAAGTCCTCGCCTATTTCGTTCCCTGGATTAACAACGCCCTGGATTCCATCGAAGTATTTGCAGCTCCGGTGGTAGGCACGTTTCTGACCGCCTCCACCCTATCGATGGCGGGGGAGTTTAACCCGGTCATGACCTGGGTCGTCGCCGCGATTGCCGGTGGCGGCACCGCTGAAGTGATTGAAGGGGCCTCTGTACTAGCCCGATTTGCGACCGCAGGCTTAACTGCAGGGGTCGGCACCCCTGCAGTGTCATTGGCCGAGATGCTCTCTTCCATCATTTTGTCAGTACTCGCCATTTTGGTGCCAATCTTGGCTTTCTTGCTTGTGATCTTTTTGGTAATTTACTGTCTACGACGTCTGGCCTGGCTACGCCGCCACCGTAAGAGAGCCCGCCAGGTAGACAACTAGGCCGCTGACAGCCAGCTCCTTCCCCAGAAGCTTTCCCTGGGCAGGGCTTCGACGTTGAGCCTAGCCGAAATACACAACATCACCTCCTGCAAGATTTCGATTCATCGATTTCAATCTCACGG
>JBCCRZ010000163.1:0-10297 GCA_039200855.1 Cyanobacteria bacterium P01_D01_bin.44
AGGGGGCCAATGCCACCAAGCCGCATTCTGTCATAGACCGACTGGGTCGGCGCTAACCACACCCGTCCGGTTCCTCGAAAAGTTTGTAGCAATCCCTCACCGCTGCTCAGACTGCCCATGATGCCTTTGGATGATCTTTCAACACTAAAATCGATCTGACCACTGCGCATCAGGGCAAAGTTGCCATCTACCTTGAGGGTTTCGTTATTGAGTTGAATGCACCGCACCTCGTCCACTGGCACGGGTAGCTCAAAAACACAGATACCCGATCCTTGAATCTTGGTTTGAAAAAAGCCTTCGCCTCCAAACAAAGCAGAGGAGACATTTTTTTGAGCAGCAATGCCCGTTTTGACAGTCCCTTCACCACAGTAAAACAAGCCTTTGTCAGCAACCAGCGTCTCATTGTTGAGCTGGTAGACCATAAAGTCACCAAATGAGGGCTCAAGATAAATCTCCCCAGTGCCGCGATATCTTGGCATAAAAGCCGTTTCTGTCGTGAGCATTTTTTTGAGCATGGCTTTGCCCAAGCCACCGACGCCACCCACCGGGTTATCTAACTCCAGGTGGCCCCGCATGTAGTGCAAGGTGCCCGCTTCGGCAATGGCTTCGCTTTGGTCAAGGGTAACTCTTATCTGCTTGAGTCTCAGCCCAGTTTGGTTAGCGTAATAAACACTTTGGGCGGTGTCGGGGTCATTGCTACCTGCCAGGGTTCTATAGGCTAGAATATCAACTTTGAAGCCTTGATTGGCAGCTGTTCCAATGATTGCAAGTTTGCTAGCAGGCTTAGCAACGTCGGTCCGTTTAGGTGACGGTGTGGCAGTCATTGTGTAATCCCTCCCTTGACTCAGTTTGATACACTGTCAGTGCAGTATCCATTCAGTACACTAAGGGTAGCCGGTTTAGCTGGCATTTTACGAAAGGCCTTAACTGGCTCGATCAGACCCCTACCGCTCTGAGGTTAGGATGATGCGTCTTTGCGACCATTTTTCGGTACAAATTCTACAAGTTAGTCTCGGGGTTGTGCTGGGTTTGGTCTACAGCATGCCCATAGATAACAACACTATCAATATATTGCCTCTGGGGGACTCTATCACCCAGGGCAGCTATCGCCAGGATAGCTATCGGCGACCCCTATGGCATCTGTTGCAACAGCAGGGATATACGGTTAATTTTGTCGGGTCTCTAGAGACTAACTCCGGTGGGGCCTCTCCCAACCCAGACTTCGATCTAGACCACGAGGGGCGTTGGGGCTGGCGGGTGGATGAGATTCTTAACGGACGGATAGGGCAGGGGAAGCTGAGTGACTGGCTTCAGACATATACCCCAGATATTGCCCTGGTCCACTTAGGCACGAATGATATTGTCCATCCCAACAGCGTGGAGAGCACCCTGGATGAGCTGGATCAGGTCATCGACGTGCTGAGAGCCGACAATCCTAATGTGACGATTTTGTTGGCACAGCTTATCCCCAATAGTTACCCTGACGTCAATCAGCGCATCCAAGTCCTTAATACCCGGATGGTTGATCTGGCCGCTAATCAGACTCAGCCAACTTCCCCCGTGCAGGTGGTTGATCATCACAGCGGTTTTGACCATACGACAGATACCTACGATGGCATACATCCCAATGAGGATGGGATTGCCAAAATGGCGCAAGTTTGGGCTGAGGCGCTGTATCCTTTCCTCAATTAGCAGGTGAGTGCTGTGCTAAAACAGCCTGTAATCGGTATACAAAGCAATCTCTCTCAAATGAGTACTCAAGCAAAACTATATTTCTTGTGTGGCAAGATGGCGGCAGGCAAATCAACCCTGGCAAAGCAGCTAGCCAGGGATCATGACGCGATTTTGCTGATTGAAGATGATTTGCTAACGCACTTATATTCAAAGGAAATTACTGGTATCCCAAGCTACATTGAGTACTCGTCACGTCTCAAAGCTGCGATTTCAGATCACATTTGTTCTCTGCTATCAAAGGGAATTTCTGTTGTTCTGGATTTTCCAGGTAACACGAAAAGGCAACGTTATTGGTTTCGGGGCCTTTTTGAGAGAGCCAATATTGCCCATGAGCTTCATTTTATAGATGTTTCGAACGATCTCTGTAAACGGCAACTAAAGGAAAGGAGCAAAGACAAACCAAACCGGACAGCTTTTACAAGTGATGCCGAGTTTGAGGCCATCACAAAATACTTTCAAGCGCCCACATACGAAGAAGGATTTAATATCATCAGGCATGAACGCGCCTGACTTTATCAGACTGGTTAGTCATGATTAGACGGTCCGAAATCAAGCAGTGGGTACTCGCGCTACTAGTGTTTGCGGCACTTGTGTATCTGAACAACGCCTCTTTTCTCGCAGCTCCGATTGGGTCTGGGCTGGTCTTTTTCCCAAGGATTCGACGACCCTGAACGCTTAAAGGAACTGCCCTCAGGCTACTCAGGCGGCATTTGGACCAATCGAATTGATCTGATTGGCCCAGCCGTCTCCATGGGTTCTGAGTAGGCTGGGCAGAGTGGGGAATCCTTGTCTACCCTTGCTTTGATCAGGGCTCTATCTTTGATCAGGGCTCTATGCGATCGCACTCCCCGCCACCGCCTTGACCAAATCCTGATGGATTTCTTCAGAGGCTGCCACGATCAGCCCTGGCCACTGGTAGTCTTGGCACTCAAACAGGGGCGGCATTGGTGAGCCATCATGGGTAGTCAAAATATAGCCCATCTGCTGGGCCATAAAGGATAGGGCCGCTCCGTCGATAAACTTGCCTCGTGCTAGCACCGCACCGGAGAGTTCGCCCGTAAGCATACCGTTGACGTTGGGGATGCGCTCTGCCTGGGAGTAGTCGGTCTTGACATCGATTACGCCATACTTCGGCTTGAGAGAGTCACCCAGGTAGCCCATGTCCCAGCCGAGTAAAATGTTGTTCTTAGGTCGTTGAATCTGTAACGGTTCACAGGTATCTAAACTGTCGTCAAAAGTTCCCTTAAGGGTGCCCTGGCCGCGCAGGGTGTAGTAATAGGTCTGGTGGGCGGGGCTTAGCGCCAAAACCGCTTCAAAATTATCGGCGTTGAGGATGGTGAGAATAATCTGATAGTTGGGGTGGCCATCCATATAAAATCGAGTGCCGTCGATGGGGTCGAGGGTAATTAGATAGTCCCCCTGGGGGCCTAAATCAATGGCACGGAAATATTTGGTGTTGTAAGACTTTTCGTATTCTTCGCCGTGGAAGCGAAGGTTGGGAAAATGCCCTAAAAGGGTGACCTCCACAAACGTCTGGATCGACAGATCAGCATCGGTGAGGGCATTGGCAAAGAAGTTTTCAGAGTCGTATTTATCAGGGTGGTTGGCGATACTGTGCTGAATCTGTTGGGCATAGGCCCCGGCAATTTTGAGCTGGGGCAGCAGGATTTCTAAAATCTGGCGAGGGGTAGGGATAGTTTGCATGGGGGGTAGGTATATTGTGTGCGATCGCATCTCCCCTACCATTACCAGACAACGACCCGCCCAAGATAGTAACGTGATCACCCCGATGCTCAGAAATTGGGCAATCATCCTAGCCCTGGGCTTGTGCAACTGCTAGAGCAAATTGGGAACATTGGAGAGGTCTCCGCCATATTCTGGCTACTTTATCCAGTCGTTTTTGCTAGCGATGACTCTTCAGCTTTCTCGCTTCACCCGGCTTGCGCCTGCCGTTAAATCAGCTTCGCGCCTATCCGCGAAGGCGCGCTCCCACAGTCTTTTACTGCGCCTGCTAATTGGGGGCGTCACCCTGGTCGCCAGTGCCGCGGCTTACTTTAGCTATCAGGGGGCGCGTGAGCTGATGCTGGACAACCTGAAAGATCAGGCTTTGCTAGCAGTGCAGCAGGGCGCAAACGAAATTGACACCTGGCTAGGCCAGCATAAGGTGTCCTTGGCCGCCAGTGCCAACAGTCCAACTTTTCGCACCATGGACTGGGCGCAGATTGAACCCTATTTAAAGTCAGAAGAACGGCGGCTGTCCGAGTTTTTGTATTTGGGCATGATTGACCGGCAAGGTTTTTTGTACACCACCGTCGTCGATCAGCCCAATGGCAAAATCAATTTGCAAGATCGTCAACACGTTCAAGGCGCATTAGCCGGGGAAAATAGCCTATCGAATCCGCTGATTGCCCGGATTCCAAAAGGGGCCAGAGTGGTTGCCTACGCCATTCCAGTTTGGTCGGGTCAGCCTGACTCCAATAACCCACTCGGCAGCGTCATCGGGATGATGAACGGCGTGATTATGATTGATCGGGTCGTCGAAGTGGTCAATGGATTGCAGTACGGCGAGGGCAGTTACGCCTTTGCCCTCAACTCCCAGGGCGAAGCCATCGTTCACCCCGACCCCGCCTTAATGTCCACCCTGGAGAAACCGGCTGATAGTTTGATCAACTCGCCCGATCCAGGGCTGGCAACTATCTCACAGAAAATGGTGGCTGGGTCAACGGGGCTTGAGCTGGTGACCATCGAGGGTGTGCCCAAGTATGTCGCATTTCTACCCCTGCAAGAAGCAGATTGGTCAGTGGCCCTGGCCATTCCTCGGGAGAATATTGAATCTCAGCTGCGCCAGCTTGACCTGGTGGCGCTGACGGTGGCCGGTCTGGCGGGAAGCATGATTGTGATTCTCTGGTGGGTGCAATCGACTGAGCAAACTTATCTAAAAAGATCGAAGCAGGCAGCGGATGCGGCTAAAGAGGCTGCCGATAGCGCTAACCAGGCCAAGAGTGAATTTTTGGCTAATATGAGTCACGAACTCCGCACGCCCCTCAACGGCATCCTGGGCTATGCGCAAATTCTCCAGCGCTCTGATACGCTGGCCAACCACGAACGCCGAGGTGTCGGCATCATTGAGCAGTGTGGCGCTCACCTGCTGACGTTGATTAACGACATTTTGGATCTGTCTAAAATCGAAGCCCGCAAACTAGAGCTGGCGGTGGATGAGTTCCATTTTCCGTCGTTCCTTCAAAGTGTTGCTGAGATGTGCCGGGTCCGTGCCGATCAAAAGGGCATCGCCTTTACTTACCAGATCGATCCGGATGTGCCAACTGGTATTCAGGCGGATGAAAAACGTCTGCGTCAGGTGCTGATTAACTTGCTGAGCAATGCCATCAAGTTTACTGAGACCGGCAGCGTGACTTTTGGGGTCAAGGCTCAGAAGCTTGAAACGGCTGGTATGTATCGCTTGCGGTTTCAGATTAAAGACACTGGAGTGGGCATGACCCCTGAGCAGGTCAAGAAAATTTTTCGCCCGTTTGAGCAAGTCGGAGACTCCAAAAAACGCGCCGAAGGGACCGGGCTGGGCCTGGCGATTAGCCAAAAAATTGTGTCGCTCATGGGTAGCCGTCTAGAAGTGCAGAGCGAAGTTGACCAGGGCAGTACCTTTTGGTTTGATGTAGACCTGTGTGAAACCCAAACCTGGGCAATTGCGAGGACGCCTAATCAGGGCACCATTGTTGGATATCAGGGACAACGGCGGCGCATCCTGGTGGTGGATGATCGCTGGGAAAATCGGTCTGTGGTGACGAGCCTGCTGGAACCCCTGGGCTTTGAGGTCATGGTCGCTAACGATGGCCAGGCTGGATGGGAGGCTGCGATCTCACACATCCCTGACGCTATCATCACCGATTTGATGATGCCGGTGATGGATGGCTACCAGCTGCTGCAGCGCCTGCGTGAATCAGAGACAACCCGCAACATCGTGGCGATTGCCTCCTCGGCCAGCGTGTTTGAGAGCAACCAGCATGAAGCTATCGATGCTGGAGCCAATGTGTTTCTGCCTAAACCTATCCAGGCACCGCTTTTGTTCAAAACTTTGCAAGCACAGCTGAGTCTGGACTGGGTATACAAACAGGAGACATCAGACACCTCTGAGCCAAATGATGTCCCGTTAGATGGCATGGTTGCCCCTGCGGGCGATGGGCTACAGCAGCTATACACGCTGGTGCAAGACGGCGATACCCAGGGTATTGTCGAAACCGCAGCCCGCCTGTCAGCCTCAGATCCAGCGCTGACCCCCTTTGCTCAGCAGGTTACAGAGTTGGCGAACCGTTTCCAACTCAAACAGTTGCAAACTCTGATTGAACGTTATCTCGACTAATCCTAAAGGAAATTTATGATGTCAACGACTCCAAACGATGGATTCGTCTTGATCGTGGACGATAATCCGACCAACCTAGCCGTGCTCACAGAGACACTGTCAAATCATGGGTTTCGCTTTCGGGTTGCCGTCGATGGAGAAAGCGCCCTGGCGCTGGCTCAACGGAATCGCCCCGAGCTGATCTTGTTAGATGTACAGATGCCGGGCATTGACGGGTTTGAAACCTGTCGCCGACTTAAAGGCAACCCAGCGACGCAAAAAATCCCGGTGCTTTTCACCACTGCACTCACGGACCCCGAGAGTAAAACCAAAGGATTTTCTCTGGGCGCAGTCGACTACATTCCTAAACCCTTTAGTCAGACAGAAGTGATTGCCAGGATACGGTCACATTTGCAGCTTAAGCAGATGACTGAAACCCTGGAACAGCAGGTACGCGATCGCACCACCGCACTGCAACAGACGCAGATACAACTGGTGCAGCAAGAGAAACTTGCCACCCTGGGAGAACTGATCGCGGGCATTGCCCATGAAATTAATAATCCGATTAACTTTGTGTCCAGTAATCTCACACCACTGCGCGACTATATTAAAGGGATAACTGAGATCTTGCGGCTCTATCAGGATGAGTGTCCTGCTCCCTCATCAGCCATTACCGATGCCATTGAGGCCTTGGATTTAGACTTTGTTCTAGAAGATATCGAGAAGATTTTAGGCTCTTTTGAACTCGGTACAAGCCGCATTAAATCTATTTCGACATCACTGCGAACATTCTCCCGATCTGATCAAGAAACCAAAGCCCTGACAGATTTACATCAGGGGTTGGATAGCACCCTGATGATTTTGAAACATCGACTCAAAGGTAAGGGCGATCGTCCTTGCATTGAGGTGATCAAGTCCTATGGCACGCTACCAGAGGTCAGCTGCTACCCAGGGCAATTGAATCAGGTCTTTATGAATTTGTTAGCCAATGCGATAGACGCGCTGGAAGAGTCGCTGGCTAACGCTATAATCCCCGACAAACCCACGCCCGACAAACCCACCATTTTCATCCGCACCGAGGCCACAGCAGAATCTGTTGTGATCGCGATTGCAGACAACGGTGGAGGGGTGCCTGAGTCGATTCAATCGCGATTGTTTGAGCCGCTGTTTACGACAAAAGCGGTTGGTAAAGGAACCGGGCTTGGGCTATCAATCACTCGCCAGATTGTTGTAGATAACCACGGTGGCACCCTGGAGCTTCAGTCTCAACCCGGACAAAACACTGAGTTTGTGATCAGCATTCCGCTCGCTGCACCGTAGCCTGTGATGTCCCCTCAGTGTCTCCTTAGCGTTGCAACGCCGCGTCCAAGGCCGCAGCCGAGACCCGATAGTTTTCATCTTTTTGCAGCTGTTGTACCAGCTGCTTGGCCTGGGGGGCCTGGCAGCCGGTCAGGGCCGTTGCTGCCCGCCAGCGATCGCGCCATATCTTGCTCTGGGCCATCTCGGTTAACAATGCCAGGGCCTCAGCCTGATAATCGGAGGCCAGTACGTGACGCAGGGCCAGGATGGCTGTTTCTTTAACCGTTTGAGTTTCATCGTCGAGACCGGCGGTGGCAACGGCCAACAGGGTGGCATACTCGGTGGTTTCTAATAACAGAGAGAGAATCGTTTGACGAATGAGCCAGTGGGGATTGGTATCAAATAGTCGCTTGAGTAGCGGGATGGCTGGCGCACCAAACTCAAATAGAGAATTAGCCACCTCGGCCAGCACGTTACTGTCTTCTTCTTGATACAGCAAGGACTCTAAAGTATCAAAAGCATCTGGCACTTGATGATTACCCAACCCCATCACCGCCAAACGCCGGAGCAGAAAATCTGGCTCAGCCGCCAGCCGCTTCAGCACGGGCACAGCCACCTCAGCAGGCAACGTCGCCAGCTCATCCAGGGCGGCTTTGCGGATATTTAAGGCATTGTTGCGCAGGGCTTGCTCAAGCTGGGTTAGATCCTCTGGGGTCATGACGACTCAAATAAATTAAGAAATATTACAAAAGGCTTCTCCATTATCGCCCAATCGCCCTGTTTATTTGGCACCAATTAATAAATAGGCAGTTCAATCACAAATTCAGTTCCTTTACTAAAGCTTTGCAAGCTCTAAAAGTTACAAGCCCATTGTTTAAGACAAGCCGTGTCTGATCAGACCCCGTGGGCACACTAAAAACACGCAAGCATGCGTCAAAAAATGTATTTTTTTATACTTCCAGGGGGACCTATGTTCGGATTGAAAACAGCAGCTGGCTGGCTGGCAACAATCGTCGTTGCGACGGGCACGATCTCAGGTATGGCGGTTGAGGCTCAGGCCCAAGATCGCTCACTTTGGCTATACGATGGGGATTCAGATATCGTAGAAGGTTACTTTGCTTCGGGTGAAGAAATTTACGGCGGGTGTGATGAAGACTGTTATGATCTGGATTTGTTTATGTATAACGGGCAAGGAGACTTGGTAGCACAAGATACTGCGGTTGATGCGGCACCTGTCTTGGTCGCTCCCTACGAAGGGTCCTTTATGATTGAGGTCTCAATGCCCAACTGTTCCCATATAGAAGGGTGTGAAGTGTGGCTCAGTTCTGAATATGGTTTTTAGCAGACTTTAGGCTCGTTATTGCCTGTTACCCCATTGCTTGAAATACTCCCTTTGCCGCGCTAAGGCAGGCGGTCAAGGGGGTTCCAGTTTTAAGGCCGATCTATGAGTAGGTCAGCCTGTGGGTGGGGCTGGTTTTTTGGAGTGGAGCTGTCCGTGAGGGGAATGGTGCTGCATAGTCTATTATCGTGGTGCAGCGCTACGCTAAATCCGGGAAAACCGATTTCACCGCCGGATGCACCAGACGATGGTTGAGAACGTTGAGTCCTTCGGCTAGGGCTGCATCCTGTTCTAATGCTCCCAATCCATCATTTGCTAGCTTGGTGACATAGGGCAGCGTGCTGTTATTCAAGGCTTGAGTAGCGGTTCGCGGCACAGCCCCTGGCATATTGGGCACGCCGTAGTGCAAAACACCTTCTTCAACATAAACCGGTTCACTGTGGGAGGTGGGCCGTACGGTCTCAATGCAGCCGCCTTGATCGACGGCGACATCTACAATTACCGAACCGTTAGGCATTTTTGCCACCAGTTCACGCTTGACTAAGGTAGGCGGGCGACGCCCCGGCACCAGCACGGCCCCGATCACCAGATCTGCCTGGGGGAGAACGGTCTCAATATTGGGTGCACTGCTGTAGAGTAGCTCCACCCGAGAGCCAAATAGCTCCTCCAACTCATTCAGCCGGTCCAGATTAATGTCTACCATGGTCACCTGGGCCCCCAGGCCCACCGCCATTTTTGCGGCCTCGGTGCCGACAATGCCGCCGCCCAGCACGACCACTCGGCCTGGGCTCACCCCTGGGATGCCACCTAGTAAAACGCCGCGACCGCCCTGCTGTTTTTCTAGAAATCGGGCTCCAAACTGCACCGATAGCCGCCCGGCGATGATGCTCATCGGGGTCAACAGGGGGCGCTGGTTATTTTTCTCGACGGTTTCGTATGCGATCGCAACTGCCCCACTCTGCATCAAGGCTTCGGTCAAAGGGCGACTGGCGGCCAAATGCAAATAGGTAAATAGCAGCTGATCCTTTTGAATCAGGGGGTATTCAGCAGTCAAGGGCTCTTTGACTTTTACCACCATGTCTTGCTGCCAGACCTCAGCCGCCGTTGCCACGACCTTAGCCCCAGCAGTTTGATAGTCCTCATCGGTGTAGCCTGCGCCAGTGCCTGCCTGGGTCTCGACAAACAGGGTGTGCCCCTGTGCCGTTAAAACTTGGACGCTGCCGGGGGTTAGCCCGACCCGATACTCTAGATTTTTGATCTCTTTAGGGACACCGATTTTCATAGAACACCTCTTAATAAATCACCCTGGTATCAAACTTGAGCCGAAACGTTTTGGTTAGGTAAAGGAGTCAGAAGATAGGAGATAGGAGTCAGGAGTCAGGAGGGCCAAAGGGCGTATAGCCCAAGGGGCATATAAGAAAAGCGAGGCCATGCTCAATAGGGCTATCGGGGAAAAGGCGAAGGGTTAGAGAGTGCTGAATTCTAAGTTTTGTAGACGCTTATGCGGCTTCCCTCAGGGTGTGTTGAGTTAAGGCTATTCATTACAAACTCAAAATTCAGAACTTGTTCAC
>JBCCRZ010000164.1:0-10257 GCA_039200855.1 Cyanobacteria bacterium P01_D01_bin.44
ATTCGGCAGTTCAAACATCAATATCCCGACATCCATCTGGAGTTGCATCGTCTACAAACCAATGCCCAGGTCAAAGCGCTACTCAATGAAGAAATTCACGTTGGGCTGCTGCATCCGCCGATTGATACCGTTCTCGACATAGGCGGGGCACTTTCCCAGCAGGTCATCTATCATGAGCCCTTAGTGGCCGTGCTACCGGATATTCATCCGTTAGCCCAAAAAGCCCCTGACCCGATATCGGTCAAAGCCCTTGCCAACGAGCCCTTTATTTTATTTCCTCGAAACGTGGGGCCTGCCCTGTACGACTCCATCATTAGCTTTTGCCAACGAGCAGGCTTTAGTCCAACAATTGTCCAAGACGCCTTTCCCCAAAACACTATTCTTGGCCTGGTTTCAGCAGGCATCGGTGTCTCTTTGCTACATGCCTCTGTGCAGCACATTCAACAGCAGGGCCTCGTCACCAGACCACTCACAGAAATCTCCCCTAAGCTAGACTCTGCCATCGCCTGGCGATCAGACACACCGCATCCCGTCCTGCCAAAGTTTCTCAACCTGGTGAGAAAGCTTGCATTATCTTGAGCAAGCACCGGTTTACCTAAGTGGAGTGATATAGTACATTTGTCTGAAATCCTGTTTTCAGGGTTTCGGCACGATTCACCTATCCCCAAACTGGTCATGGCGATTATTTCCTCCAAACAGCCGGAACCAGATCAGCCTAATCAAGAGACTCTGACAGCTGCCCCCAAAACCGCGGGCACTGAGGCCTCTAAACCAGCCTCAAAAACCACAAAGCCCTCTACGGATTTGGGTCAGACAGGCGATGCAGTACCCGCCGCAAAGAGCCTGCCCAAAGAAAGCCCTGCCCACAAAAACAAGCTGCTAGAAGGTGAAGCGAAGACTGAGGAACTGACTCGTCAGGAAGATGGCATTCGCCCCCAATCGCTGGAAGCTTACATCGGCCAAAAAGCGCTCAAAGAAGTGCTTGGCATCGCTATCAAAGCAGCCCAGTCTCGCAGAGAACCGTTGGATCATCTTTTGCTCTATGGCCCGCCGGGGTTGGGCAAAACCACCATGGCCCTGATCCTGGCCCAAGAGATGAAGGTCGATTGTAAAATCACCACCGCCCCGGCCCTGGAGCGTCCCCGAGATATTGCCGGTCTTTTGGTCAATCTCAAAGCCGGTGACATTCTCTTTATTGACGAAATCCATCGACTCTCTCGGGTCACCGAAGAAATCCTCTACCCGGCGATGGAAGATGCCCGGCTGGATATCACCATTGGCAAAGGGCAGAGCGCTCGCACGCGCAGCATTCCCCTCCAGTCCTTTACCCTGGTCGGGGCAACCACCAAGGTGGGGGCACTGTCGTCTCCGCTGCGCGATCGCTTTGGCTTGATCCAGCGGTTAAGGTTTTACGAACTCGATGAGCTTACCCAGATCGTGCTACGAACCGCTGAGGTTTTAAAGACGTCGGTTGAGGAACCTGGCGCAGCAGAAATTGCCCGCCGGGCCAGGGGCACCCCCCGAATCGCCAATCGTCTGCTGCGCCGAGTGCGCGACTATGTCCAGGTCAAAGCCTCTGGCCCCATCACCGAAGCGATCGCAAGCGAAGCCCTGGAGCTCTTCAACGTCGATCCCTGCGGCCTCGATTGGACCGATCGCCGCCTGCTGACTCTAATGATTGAAAACTTTGGCGGTGGCCCGGTCGGCCTCGACACCATGGCCGCCTCTACGGGCGAAGACTCGCAAACCATCGAAGAAGTCTACGAGCCCTATCTCCTCCAAATCGGCTATCTCCAGCGCACCCCACGAGGTCGCGTCGCCACCCCCGCCGCCTGGCGGCATTTAGGCTATGAAATGCCGACGAACCCTGCATTCTTCAAACCCCCATATCTATCTAGCGAAGCCGAAAATCAGTTGTCGCTCCTAAAAACATCACCTCATCCTTCGGCAAGCTCAGGGCAAGCCTCCCCACCTCCCCACCTCCCCACCTCCCCACCCAGCTCAGACGCCTAGGACACCACCGACCCCCACCTTCCTACGCAACTGCCTTAAGCTATAAGCAGCAGGTTAAGGGGAATTTACATGGTTCGGTGGGTACTCGCGATCGCAATCAGTCTGGTCTTGGGCATTTTCGCCCCGATGGAGCTCAGCAGCTGGCATGGCCTATCTCCGGCAATAGCAGCCAACCAAGACTCGATCCGTGAACTGCGGAAGCAAGCCTTTCGCCTGACCCAAGCTGGCCAGTTTGATCTAGCCGAAACTTACTGGACCCAACTGGTTGAGCGCCTGCCCGATGAACCTGCCCTCTGGAGTAATCGCGGCAACGTGAGGGTGAGCCAAAACCAAATTGAGGACGCGATCTCAGACTATACCCAAGCCATCCGCCTGGCCCCCTTTGAGCCCGACCCCTACCTCAACCGAGGAGCCGCCTACGAAGCCCAGGGTGACTGGCAGGCGGCGCTGGACGACTACAACCAGGTGCTCAGACTCTCTCCCGATGACCCCGCCGCCTACAACAATCGAGGCAATGCTCAAGGGGGCGCAGGCAACTGGAAAGCCGCCCTGGAGGACTACCAACGCGCCATCGAGATTTCTCCTCGGTTTTCCCTGGGCTATGGCAACTATGCCCTGGCACTTTATCAGGTCGGCCAAACCCAACAAGCCCTACAAGTGATGCGATCGCTGGTGCGTAAATACCCCAACTTCGCCGACATGCGTGCCGCCCTCACAGCAGTCCTCTGGGCGGCGGGGCAACAAGGTGAGGCCGAAAGCAATTGGGTCGCCGCCGTGGGGCTCGATCGCCGCTACCAAGACCTTGACTGGGTCACCCATGTTCGTCGCTGGCCACCAGCCATGGTCACCGCTTTGGATCGCTTTTTAAATTTTTAGGTCCATACCCTGACAAGCTACCCATGCCCTAAAAATGTACTTGCAGACATTTTGTCTCAAAAGATACAAATTTCTACGGAAACTTTACTACGCCGAGTGTAAAAAGAACTTTGAGATAAGAGTATAGTCATGCACGATCTATCTTTGTAAAGAAGCAATAGGGTCAATACTGAGTTGATAATCGTAAAAGATACATAAATTCAGCTGCTTCCACCATAACTAACACTGAGTAATAGATTACACTCAGACTATCTTGGTCAATGTTCTTAACGATAAGCCCCAAACCGTCTCGGTAACATTAAACTAGCAGCAACCGTATCCCTGTCTTGAAATCGCTTTGCTCGGCTCACCCTTCATCATGATGCCCCTTGGTTACTAACGCCGATCATTCGTGCGCAATGAATGGAAACGTCCTCCCTGATCGCTAAACTCAACCAGCTACAATCGGAACTGACCTCATTGCGCCAGCCCACTGAGCAGGGCTCTGCATCAGAGATAAGATCGCCACTCCATCAAGCTGACCTGTCCCAGCTGATTTCACATATTCGAGCAGAGCTCCAAACGATTGAGCCAGCATTATCTCCCAATCAGCCCGATCAGCACCTCAACAGTATTCCGTTGCAAGCAGTGCTCAACCAGCTGCCCATAGCCATCTTGCTGAGCGAGCCTGATACCCACCAATACTGTTGGGCCAACCTGGCTTTTCACAACCTACTGGGATATTCCAAAAGCCAACTGCAGGCACAAGACTGGCATAAACTCATTGACATAAAGCCGCCTCATCTGCCTGAGCCCACTATATACAAAGGCTCCATTCAAACAGAGTCTGGCAAAGTATTGGTAGGGCGAGTTGCCCATATTCCTATCCATAACCATGCCCATGAGGTCATTTATTACATGAGCCTGGTTACAATCCCAGAGCGATTATCGCCCCTGGCATCAGAGGTTAAACCCACAGATGTACAGGTTGAACCTACAGATCAAGTTCTACTCCATCAGCTTCAGGTTCAGGTTGAACAGCAGAAGCAGCTCCGCCAAACCGTTCAAACAATTCGTCAATCGCTAGATCTCCAAACCGTCTTTTCAACCTCAGTTAAAGAAGTTAGTCGGTTTCTCAAAGCAAATTGGGTCCTACTAGTCCAATACCATTCCCAACAACGGGTTTGGGAACAGGTCACCCAGTACAATCCACAGGATCAACGACTCCATGAGCTGCATATTTCTGACAAATTATTGCAGCTGGCTCCTTTGCTCAAACGGCGGCAACAGCCCCTGCACATCAACTTATCCTCCGCAGATGCCTATCCTGCCTATCCGGTCTGGTTGAGTTATTTTCCGGGTTCCTGGCTATTGGTTCCTATCCATTTACCGCCCCGTTCCCTCAATGAACAGCCTATACTTTGGGGCGTGATGGCCCTGGGCTATCCAAAATTTAGCGAAACTTGGGATAGCATTCAGGAAATGTTCGCTGAGACTATCGTTCAGGAAGTTGCGATCGCAATTCAGCAAAGCTTGCTCTATCAGCAACTACAGCAAGCCAATCAAGAATTGCAAGCCCTGGCCCTCACCGACAGTTTGACCCAAATCGCCAATCGGCGGCAGTTTGATCTACACCTTGAGAGCGAGTGGCAACGGCTAGCCCGTGAGCAACAACCCCTCTCCCTGATCCTGTGCGACATTGATTTTTTTAAGCGCTATAACGACCACTATGGGCACCCCACCGGAGATCGCTGCTTATTAAAGGTCGCCCAGGCCCTCGTCCATGCCCCCAAGCGCCCCGCCGATTTGGTTGCTCGATACGGTGGCGAAGAGTTTGCCGTGATCTTGCCCAACACCCACACAAAGGGGGCTTACCGAGTCGCCCACAAAATTCGCCAGGGCATTGCCGCCCTGCAAATCACCCACCCAGACTCCGAGCTCAGCCCATGGCTCACCGTCACCATCGGCATTGCCACAGCAATCCCTAACCGTAATGTAGCCACCCACGAACTTCTCCAGGCAGCTGACTTGGCGCTTTATCACGCTAAGCAGCAGGGTCGCGATCGCATTTACATTCACGCACATTACACCTGCCCCCCCCCAGAAGACACCAGAGGTGAAGAATGGAAGGTTAAAAGTAAAACCCAGGTAGAGGGTAGTGAGTAGAGGGTAGTGAGCTATTTAAACGGGGAGTATTCCGTGACACATCGCCTGTCACCCTTGCTAACTTTAATTTAATTGACATAGTTTACGATACGCGCAAAACTCTCTGGCTCTAGACTCGCCCCACCGACTAGCGCCCCGTCAATTTCAGGCTGGGCCATGATTTCATCTACATTGGAGGGTTTAACAGAACCCCCATATTGAATCGGCACCTCTGGATTGTTGAGCAAGCTGCGAATCAAACCAATGACTCGATTAGCCTCTGCCGATTCGCAGGTGTCGCCCGTGCCAATGGCCCAGATCGGCTCATAAGCAATCACCAAATTTTCCTGATCGACCCCCAGCAGTGCCTGTTTGATCTGACTTGTGATCAGCGACTCTGTCTCTCCTGTATCTCTTTGCCGCTTACTTTCCCCCACGCAAAGAATCGGCTTTAGCCCTTTAGACTGGGCAGCACGTAGCCGTAAATTAACAGTTTCATCGGTTTCGCCAAAATACTGACGTCGTTCGCTATGGCCAACCACCACATAGCGCACCCCTAACTCCGTAAGCATATCCCCTGAGACCTCACCAGTATAAGCCCCTGAGTCTTCCCAGTGAATATTTTGAGCACCGACCTTGACCCGTGAACCATGGAGCGTCTTAGAGAGCGTACTGAGGGCTGTAAACGGCACACAAAGCACGATCTCCCTAGATTCAGGGGTTTCACTTATTTGGGACAAAAAGCCCTTTAAAAACTCCAGGCTGTCTGCCTGAGTTTTATGCATTTTCCAATTACCGGCAATAACGACTTGTCGCACGGGTAGTTTCTCTTATGTCAGGTTTTGTATTGCACATTGCATCCTACCGGGAAACCTGAACCCGACGCAATTTTATATAACACTCAACCGGCTCAATCGTTGCCGTATAAGGTGCCACAGGCGGTGGGGGTTTCAGCGGACAGTCCCTTGCTTGGAAATCAGCCTTTCAGCGATTTGTGTGTAAGAGCTAAAAAAAGGGGGTGGCAGCAAACGCTCCAACCCCCACCAATATTCAGGACAGTCATCAGGTTCAAGCACTTAAGCTCAAGCGGTCAAACCCGAACCTTTAAAGCGAAACACTTAAGCTCACTTTCAGGCCAGTTTCAAGGTCTATGAGCAAACCTATGGGTTCACACCAGCAGCCTCTTTTGCTTTAGCAGCCTCATCCGGATGAATATTAAGCCGCGTCAGGTTCACCCGACCACGATTGTCAATTTCGCGAATTTTGATCAGGACCTCGTCACCCACATTGACCTCGTCCTCAACCTTAGCCACCCGATAATCAGCCAGCTGAGAAATATGAATCATCCCCTCTTGACCTGGGCGATATTCGACAAAAGCACCGATGGGTATCACCCGCGTCACTTTGCCCATATAGACATCACCTGCCGAGGGCTTAAAGGTGATCCCTTCAATGATGGCCTTAGCCTGCTCTGCCTTACTACCCTCAATTGAGGACACCGTCACCGTACCGTCGTCTTGGATATCAACCTTAGCACCGGTTTGCTCGGTAATACTCTTAATCTGCTTACCACCGGGACCAATCACCGCACCAATCATGGCCGGATCAATCTTGAAGCTCAGCAAGCGAGGCGCAAAGGGTGACAGCTCTTGGCGAGGCGCGTTGATCGCCTCCAGCATCTTAGACAAAATATGCAGGCGAGCGGGCTTAGCCTGGTTAATCGCCTCGGCAATCACCGCAATCGGCAATCCGGTAATTTTCATATCCATCTGCAAAGCAGTAATGCCAGAATCGGTGCCAGCCACCTTAAAATCCATATCCCCCAAGAAATCTTCAATCCCTTGAATATCGGTCAAGATACGAACTTCCTCACCTTCTCTAATCAGGCCCATCGCCGCACCGCTCACGGGCTTCGTGATCGGCACCCCAGCATCCATCAGAGACAGGGTCGAGCCGCAAACAGACCCCATTGAGGTTGAGCCGTTAGACGATAGCACTTCTGACACCACTCGAATCACATAGGGAAACGCCTCCTGGGGGGGCAAAACAGGCTTTAAAGCCCGCTCAGCTAGCGCCCCATGACCAATCTCCCGACGCCCTGGAGAGCGCATCGGTCGGGTCTCGCCCACGGAATAAGGGGGGAAGTTGTAATGATGGAGATAGCGCTTATCGTCTTCGGGGTGCAGATCATCCATCATCTGAGCATCTCCGGGTGTCCCCAGCGTCACAATTGACATGACCTGGGTTAACCCTCGCTGAAACAGGCCAGTACCATGTACCCGACTCGGTAGCAAGCCCGTCCGGCTTTTAATAGGCCTGACTTCGTCTAATTTGCGCCCATCCACCCGGACACTGTCTTCGACAATTTGGGCACGCATTAGCTTTTTGGTTAAGGATTTATAGGCGTTGCCTAGCGCTTTACTGTTCTCACTCACCGCCACCCGAATGGGATCATCCTCAGCCATTTCCTGGATCTCAGCCGCGACATCGGCCTTGACGGCATCCAGTTTTTCATCTCGCTCTGGCTTAGTCAGCTCAAACTGCTTGAGGACCTCTTTGATAGGAGCCGTTGCCCGCTGGCTCAAAAAGTCAGACAGGGTTGGATCGGTCTCTGGCTCTGGCAAAGTGATAGGCTTTATATCCAACTCAGCAATCAGCTCAAGCTGGGCTTTAATCAGGTCTTGTACAACCTCATAGCCAAAATCAATTGCCTCGATCATGTCTTGTTCGGGTAGCTGATTAGCCCCCGCCTCAACCATGATCACGCCGTCGGGTGAACCTGCCACAATCAAATCGAGATCACCCGACTCGATTTCCTTATAGGTGGGATTGATCACAAAATCATCCCCCACAAGACCCACGCGCACCGTCGCCATCGGTCCATTGAAGGGAATTTCAGCCAGCAAAACCGCCAAAGAGGCCCCTGTGGCTGCCAGTACGTCGGGTGGCACTTCCTCATCCATGGATAGGGTCGTCGCCACAATCTGAATATCGTCCCGCATCCATTGGGGAAACAGGGGGCGCATCGGTCTATCGATCAATCGGCTGGTCAGCGTTGCCCGCTCAGGGGGGCGACCTTCACGACGCAAAAAGCCACCTGGAATCCGACCAGCGGCATACAGGCGTTCTTCGTAGTCAACCAATAACGGTAAAAAATCAATCCCTTCTCGGCCAGCAGATCGGGTGGCGGTCACCAGTACCGCTGTATCCCCTGACTGCACCAACACAGAGCCCCCAGCTTGGGGCGCAAACAAACCGACTTTGAGTCGAATATCCCGACCATCAAAAGATATCGACTTGTCTATTTCTCGCATCTAGAATTACGTCCTTTTGAGTTCTTTCACTTTTTGTTCTGTGGCAATCCTAGCACTGATGATGAAACGTAGCTCAGACCCAGATAAAGATTTTTATTCAAAAGATGAAGGGGTTGAGGTCGCGCCCCAACCAACCCACAAGAAGCAGGATTTTCCTGACCTATTGAGGTTTTCTGCCAGTTCTTTAAATCCTTTTACCTTCCCCTAGATAAGTCCTCAAAACCTTAGAAATATCGACCAATCTTCGGCCCAATAATTTATTCGTTATCTTCTTTTATAAGGACTTTAAAACTACTTTTCAAAATTCATTCGGAAACTATTAATCGACTCCAAAAGCTGGGTTAAATTCAGGGGGAGAGTTTTTACCCCAACCTAAGGTTGGGGCTGCATGGGATGGCCCATTAAGCTCTAATCAAGGTTGGAGCAGAAAAGCCTTGGCTCCGTCAAAAAACAGTAAACTTGCCACCCAACTAGTGGGGATTGGCTCCCTCCATCGATATGGTGTAGAACATCGTATGTAGCGCTATGATTGGCGCTTATGCAGACGTCGTATTTTCTTCCTTACACATCTTTTTAGTGAGATAGCTCGGTTATGAATATTCTTATAACAGGGGTAGCTGGTTTTATCGGCTCCTTTTTGGCGCAGCGATTGCTAGCAGACGGCGAAACCGTCTACGGTATTGACAACCTCAACGACTATTACGCCGTCTCCCTCAAAAAAGACCGGCTATCTCAGCTGACCTCCCAAGCCAAGTTCACGTTTGATCAAATTGATTTAGCGGATCGAGAAGCCATTGCCCAGCTTTTTGCCACCCAAGCGTTTGACTATGTGGTGCATTTAGGGGCCCAAGCTGGGGTGCGTTATTCGCTCAAAAACCCCCATGCCTATGCAGATAGCAATCTTTTAGGCTTTATTAATATTCTTGAGGGGTGTCGCCACGCCCAGGTCTCACATCTGGTCTATGCATCCTCGAGTTCAGTCTATGGGGCCAATCGCAAAGTCCCCTTCGCTACAGCGGATAACGTGGATCATCCCGTTTCACTGTATGCGGCCACCAAAAAAGCCAACGAGCTGATGGCGCATTCTTATAGCCATCTCTACGACTTGCCGACCACCGGACTACGCTTCTTTACCGTCTATGGCCCCTGGGGTCGCCCAGACATGGCTTACTTTAAATTCGTCGACGCGATCGCAAACAACCGACCGATCCAGGTCTACAATCACGGCAAAATGAAGCGCGACTTTACCTACATCGACGATGTGATCGAGGGGGTCGTCCGGGCCATGCGACGCCCGCCAAAGGCCCTTGACAATCCCGATTTTAGTACCCAAGCTCCCTACAAGGTCTACAACATTGGCAACCATAGCCCCGTAGAGCTGATGACGTTTATTAAAACCATCGAAACAGCCCTGGGCAAAACGGCTGAGAAACAGATGATGCCCATGCAGCCCGGCGATGTCACCGCCACCTATGCCGACGTCAATGACCTGATGGCGGATGTCGGGTTTAAGCCCAGCACACCGTTGGAGGTCGGAATTGATAAGTTTGTGGCTTGGTATCGGGAGTATTACGGGAAGTAGAGGGTAATGGTTAGTAGATCACGGAGTTTTGAATTTTGAAAACGCCCGAGCGGCTTCCCGCAGGGTATTTTAAGTTTTCGTCGAGCGGCATTAACTCAAAACTTAGAATTTAGAACTCTCCCCATGCCACCCTCTACTCTCTACTCACCACCCTCTACTCTCTACCCCTCCGTCCCAGACCGCCGCATCAACCGGTGTCCAAAGACGCTTGCGATCGCAATCACCGCCAAATACGGACTATAGGCCAGCAGCCAGAGCCCTATTTGCAGCAGGCTCACGGTCAGGTTGCCCACCGACTGTGTGGCATTTTGCCAGGTTTCACTGACTTTTTTGCCTAGGGGTCTAGGC
>JBCCRZ010000165.1:0-10230 GCA_039200855.1 Cyanobacteria bacterium P01_D01_bin.44
CAAGCAGCGGCTGATTATTGAAAAACCCTTTGGCCGTGACCTGGCCTCAGCCCAGGTACTCAACCGCAAAGTCAAAGAAGTGGCTAAAGAGAAGCAAATCTATCGGATTGATCACTACCTGGGCAAAGAAACCGTCCAAAATCTGATGGTGTTTCGCTTTGCCAACGCCATCTTTGAGCCCCTATGGAATCGCCAATTTGTCGATCATGTCCAAATTACGGTGGCTGAAACCGTGGGTCTTGAAGGCCGATCAGGCTATTACGAAACCGCCGGAGCCATGCGAGACATGCTGCAAAATCACCTGATGCAGCTATTTTGCCTGACCGCCATGGAGCCCCCCAACTCCCTGGAGGCCAACAGCATTCGTAACGAAAAGGTCAAAGTCCTACAGGCCACCCAGTTAGCCGACCCCAACGATATCGAACGCTGTGCCGTGCGCGGCCAATATTCAGCCGGTTGGATGAAAGGCAAACAGGTCCCTGGCTATCGCCAGGAAGAGGGCGTCGGTGAAGACTCCACCACCCACACCTTTGCCGCCATCGAGCTGCAAGTTAACAACTGGCGTTGGCAGGGCGTCCCCTTCTACCTGCGTACCGGCAAGCGCATGCCCAAAAAGGTGAGCGACATTTCAGTGCATTTCAAATCGGTGCCTCACCTGATGTTCCAATCGGCGTCTAAGCAAATGAGCCCAAATATCCTGGCAATGCGGATTCAGCCCGACGAAGGCATCTCCATGCGGTTTGAGGTCAAAACCCCCGGCACCTCCCTGCGAACCCGATCTGTTAACATGGATTTTCGCTATGACGCCGCCTTTGGCAAAGCCACCACAGATGCTTACGCGCGCCTGTTGGTAGACGCCATGCTCGGGGATCAAACCCTCTATACCCGAGGCGACGAAGTTGAAGAAAGCTGGCGAATCTTCTCTCCCCTGCTAGAAGCCTGGGACGCCCCAGCCGATCCCAAACAGATTCCCCTGTACGAAGCCGGTACCTGGGAACCCGTCGAAGCAGAGTTTCTGCTCAACAGAGTTGGTCGCCGCTGGCGAAGACTTTAATCTCCCCTGCTGCAGACGCAATGTATTGCGTCTCTCCACCCACTACCCACCACCCACCACCCTCTACTTCTTCCTACTCCTATGGCTACCCCCCTTGTTGCACTCCAAAAACCCAAAGATATCTCCCTCGATGACATCGAAGCTGAGCTGAGGGACATCTGGCGAGCCCAAAACGATGGCAGCACGGCGTCCGTTGCGACGCGAGCGACGACGTTTAGCGTGGTGATTTATGAACCTGAGGAAATCCAGCAGCTGCTAGCGGGGCTGAGTTTTTATAAAGGCATCATTGACGGTCAGCACGGCAATGAGACAAGGGCTGCGATCGCACTCGCGCAGCGGGCCTACGATATCCGTGAAACCGGGCGGGTGGATCAAACTACCCTACATCGACTGCGGGCAGAATATCAGGCGCTAACGCCAGCCCAGCGAAAGGTTTCCAACCCAGATATTCGAGGTTTTAATCTCAGTGAAGCGCTGGCGTCACAAAACCCCTGCCGGGTGATTACCCTATGCCCTACCTTTGATGGCAGCGAAGCAGGGGTGACGGTTCAGGTGTCAGCCTACTGCCCAGTGCAAAAGGGGCACAGCATCAATCTGGTGTGCTGCGAATACATTACGCTGCGCGGCTCCAAGCAAGATCTCGAGCGAGTGGGGGATTTGGTCAGTTCTCTCGTGATTGCCGATCTGCCCAAATTTGTCTGGTGGAAGGCAACGCCTAACCCAGAGCAGCAGCTGTTTCAAGCCATGTCAAAAATCAGCAGCTGCATCATTTTAGATTCCAGCTACTACGGCGATCCAGAATCCGAGCTGCTCAAGATTCAGGCGCTAGTTGAGGGGGGGCTCAAGATTGCTGACCTCAACTGGTATCGGCTGGCCCCCTGGCAAGAACTGAGTGCCGCTGCCTTTGACCCTCCTGAGCGCCGCATGGCGCTGCTGGAGCTGGATCAAATGGAGGTCGACTACGAAAAAGGGAACCCAGCCCAGGCGCTGCTCTATCTCGGTTGGATGGCCAGCCGCCTGGAGTGGACCCCCCAAACCTATGCCAATGAAGGGGGCGATTACGATTTGCGCCGCATTCATTTTGAGGGCAGCGACGGTCGAGCGATTGAAGCTGAGCTGGCGGCGGTGCCTGTTGCAGATTGGGGGGAAGTTTTGGGCGATATCACCGGACTGCGGCTATCGTCTACCAATGTAGATGCCAACTGCTGCGCGATTCTCTGCTCTGAAACCGCGGGCTGTATGCGCATGGAGTCTGGCGGAGGGGCCCAAAACTGCTATATCCAGGAAGTGACGGCCATTTCTGATCAGCGCTCAGATCTCTTGCTCGAGCAGCAGCTACAGCGCTGGGGCGAAGACGTTTTGTTTGAAGAAAGCCTGACGGTGACGGCTAAGATTTTGCAGCTGTTACAGCAGACTTAGAGAAGCGATCACGGACGAGTGCTTTAAGAACTAGCGCTGAGGTATTGGGGGCTCTTTAAAAAAAGCCCAGCCAATTACCGATAGATTTGCTAGGGTAACCCACTGGGAAGTTTGTTGCGTTGGAGCTAGGCCTTAGCCAGACAATCAGCGCTAAGGTTCTGCATTGGCTAAGAAGATATTCAGTTGTTTGAGACTGTTTTATTCAGTTTTCGATGTTGGGTTGAGTCAATAGTTTGACAGGTAACCTTCCAGGATGCTGAACTGCTCAGCGTTGAGGCTGTAGTACATCCAGCGACCCTGTTGCCGGGCTTTAACCAGGCCTGCTTCTTTAAGTGTTTTAAGATGAAAAGAAAGCTTAGACTGGGCGATGCTTAAGCGCTCGCACATATCCCCGACACAAAACTCTCCCTCGCGTAACAGCTCGAGAACTTGAATTCGAATTGGCTCAGACAGGGCATGAAACCCTGAAAATACATGGTCTTGACTACGTGAATTAGGCATCACTTATATCTCTTCTTGAAACTGAAACCCCCATACCAACGCTGATGGGAAAGGTCCCATCAACAACGTTGAATATTCACAAGCTTAGTCAGTTGATAATCCCTTAGCCATCCGAGCAAACACGGTGAAATCTTTTAATATCAGCTGTTTCTAGCTGCTGCAACAACTGCGATCGCAACCACTGCTGCCGTAGTTGCCCGTAAAACCGCTGGGCCTAACGAGACTAATGTATGACCTTGGGCTTGGGCTTCCGCGATTTCCCCAGGGGTCCACCCCCCTTCTGGCCCAATGGCGACACTCACGGGGAGAGTTGGGCGAGTCGCTAACACCCCTTGTATATCAGTCAATAGCAGCGGCGCATCCCCACGCGCCACGCAAAAAAATGAGGCTTTATCTGTATTTCCTACGAGAGGGGTATTACCCCGCACCCAGGTTTCAAACGGGAGCGGGGCCTGAATAGTCGGGACCCACAGCCACTCAGACTGCTCCGAGGCTTCCTGGGCAATGCGCTGCCAGCGTTTTAGCTTATTCTCACTGGGCTGTAGTAAGGTGCGCTGACTGATGATGGGCTGGATGTGGATGACACCAATCTCGGTTGCCTGACGCACAACATCATCAAATCCAGCTTTAGGTAGCGCTGCGACTAGCGTCAGGTCTGGTTGTGTGGGCGTGTCTGCAGCCGTTGTCTCAATCACAAGAGCCTGGTCTGCGACAGACGTTAGCTCGGCTAGCCACTGGTGACCTTCACCATCTTGGGCAATAAACTGGTTACCAGGCTGAAGACGCAGAACTCGCCGCAGGTAGTGAACCTGATCGGCACTCAGCACCAGCAACGCGGTTTGAATTTGACCGGGGTGAACGGTGACGCGCTGGCGCGGCGGCATCTAGCGCCCCCAGCGCACGATATCAACTCTGACATTGGCTAGCCCCTGGTCACGCACACCCAGGTCAATGGCAGCTTGCTCAGAGACATCTAAGCGGCCCCCAGAACGATCGTTAATGCGGACAGTGACGCTCGCCCCGCTGGCGGGGTTTGTGAGCTCTAACAGCGTCCCAAAGGGCATAGTCGGGTGAGCCGCTGTGTGGCCCCAACGATCAAATTGCTCGCCGCTGGCGGTGTAGCTCCCCTCAAACCCAGGGCCATACCAGCTGATGCGAGCCATCTCGGCCAGGGCAGGCTGGGCCAGTAGCGTGCCCAGGGTCAATCCGCCAAGGATGGCCAGGCGTTTTAGGAAAGTCATAGCTCTGTCTGCTGTTAAGCAAAATGAACAAAATCTTGCTGAGAGTGTACCGGACACAGCCCCCAAAATGCAAGGTAAAAACCACTGCATCGAGGTTAATGGATACTGACAAACCCTACCTGCTCAATCAACGCCTGCCCTTCAGCGGTCAATAAAATATCGTTATAGGCCTGGCCAGCCGCCTCATCCACCGAAGCATCTTTTTTGACAATCACAAACAATCGCCGGTCAGTGGATAAGCCCCCTCTCGAAAGGCCTGCTTATTCAGCTTGAATGGGGAGGCCACGTCAAAGCCCGCTACCCCTTTTTCCCTAAATAATCCTGCAAGGCCTTGACTGACAATGCCTGGGTTTGCAGTGATCGGATCGCCTCGGTGGTGGCCCGCCCGCCCGCCAAGGTGGTGATAGTGGGAATTTTGTAGTCAAGGGCGGTACGGCGGATGCTGCGGTCATCCACCTGAGCCGCTTCTCCCATGGGGGTATTGATAATCAACTGAATTTCGCGATTTTTGATCACGTCAAGCACGTGGGGGCGACCTTCATGGACCTTAGCCACCAGCGCCACGGAGAGTCCATGGGCTTGCAAAACCTGGCGGGTGCCTGCGGTCGCGATCAGATTGAACCCCAGCTCAACCAGGGCTTGGGCAATGGGGACCACGGCTTCTTTTTCGCGGTCGTTCATCGAAATAAACACGGTCCCTTCCAAGGGTAAGGCTTGACTGGCGGCCAGCTCAGCTTTGGCAAAGGCACGACCAAAATCAATGTCGATACCCATCACTTCTCCTGTGGAGCGCATCTCAGGCCCGAGCAGGGTGTCAGTCCCTGGAAACTTACTAAAGGGCAGCACGGCCTCTTTAACGGAGATGTAATCGGGGATCACCTCAGCAGTAACCCCCAGTTCTTCGAGGGTTTTGCCTGACATGGCCCGCACGGCAACCTTGGCCAGGGGAATGCCCGTTGCCTTAGAGACAAATGGTACGGTTCGAGAAGCGCGGGGGTTGGCTTCTAAAATGAACACCTCTTCGCCCTGGACGGCATATTGGATATTCATCAGTCCGACGACCTGGAGCTCCTGGGCTAGCTTGAAGGTCCAGTCGCGAATCGTGCCCAGGGCGGCCTCGGACAGGCTGATGGTGGGAATCGAACAGGCTGAATCACCGGAGTGAATCCCGGCTTGCTCAATGTGCTCCATGATGCCGCCAATCACCGCATTCCCGGCGAGGTCGCAGACCGCATCGACATCGACTTCCACCGCATTCTCAAGGAACTTATCAATCAGGATGGGGTGATCGGGCTCTACCTGGACTGCAGTGGTCATGTAGCGCTCTAGATCAGCATCGGAGTAGACAATCTCCATGGCCCGCCCGCCGAGCACATAGCTGGGGCGCACCACCACCGGATAGTCAATCTTGCGGGCAATGTCGAGGGCCTCTTCATAGCTGCGGGCGATGCCGTTGGGGGGCTGCTTAATGTCGAGTTCCCAAAGAATTTTTTCAAACCGTTCGCGGTCTTCGGCAATGTCAATGGAGTCAGGGGAGGTGCCCCAAATTTGGGTTTGGAGGGTCTCTTGGGGGGAGGCAGCCGTCCGCGTCTCAACCAAATAATCTTGTAGAGGCACGGCCAGCTTGAGCGGCGTCTGGCCCCCGAATTGAATAATCACCCCCTCTGGATTTTCAGCCTCAATGATATTCAGCACGTCCTCCTGGGTGAGCGGCTCAAAATAGAGGCGGTCGCTGGTGTCGTAGTCAGTGGAGACGGTCTCAGGGTTGGAGTTGACCATGATCGTCTCGTAGTCGTCGGCCTGTAGGGCATAGGAGGCGTGGCAGCAGCAATAGTCAAACTCGATGCCCTGGCCAATGCGGTTGGGCCCCCCCCCTAAGATCATCACTTTGCGCCGATCGGAGGGCTTGACTTCAGTTTCGGCCTCGTAGGTGGAGTAGTAGTAAGGGGTATAGGCTTCAAACTCGGCGGCACAGGTGTCCACGGTCTTATAAGCAGGCACAATCCCCAAAGCTTTGCGATAGGCGCGGACCTCGGCTGCGGACGTCTTGGTGGCAAAGGCAATCTGGCGATCGCTAAAGCCTTGCTGCTTGATTTGCCATAGTCGCTCGGCGGTTAAGTCCTCCAGGGCGGCGCGTTTTAGGCTTTTTTCAGTCTCTAGCAGGTCTTGCAGCTTGTCGAGAAACCAGGGGTCAATGCCGGTTAGCTCGTAAATGTCTTCGACGGTGAGCCCTAGCTGTAGGGCATGGCGCAGGGCAAAAATGCGGTCAGGATTGGGGGTGCGCAGGCTGGCCCGCACCTGGGAGATATTGGGGAGCTTTTCGCTGCGATCGCACCCCCAACCTGCCCGTCCGGTTTCTAAAGACCGCAGCGCCTTTTGCAATGACTCCTGAAACGTGCGGCCAATCGCCATGGCCTCCCCCACGGATTTCATCTGGGTCGTGAGGGTGGGCTCACTGCCGGGAAATTTCTCAAAGGCAAAGCGGGGAATCTTAGTGACGACATAGTCAATGGTGGGCTCAAAACTAGCGGGGGTTTTTTGAGTAATATCATTGGGAATTTCGTTGAGGGTGTAGCCCACCGCCAGCTTGGCCGCAAATTTAGCAATCGGAAACCCGGTGGCCTTAGAGGCCAGGGCCGAGCTGCGCGAAACGCGGGGATTCATCTCAATCACGATCACGTCCCCATTGTCCGGGTTGATCGCAAACTGGATATTCGAACCGCCGGTTTCGACCCCAATTTCTCGAATGATTTTGATCGAAGCATCCCGCAGTCGTTGGTATTCTTTATCGGTCAAGGTTTGGGCGGGGGCTACCGTGATCGAGTCCCCGGTGTGGATGCCCATCGGGTCAAAATTTTCAATTGAGCAGATGATCACCACATTGTCAGCCAGATCCCGCATCACCTCTAGCTCGTATTCCTTCCATCCCAAGAGTGACTGCTCAACCAAAATTTGGGAGACCGGGCTGGCATCCAGGCCCGACTTCGCAATGGTTTCAAATTCTTCTTGGTTATAGGCAATGCCACCGCCGGTGCCGCCGAGGGTATAGGCAGGGCGGATGATCAACGGATAGCTACCAATGTCAGCGGCGATTTTGTATGCCTCTTCCAGGGTTTCGGCCAGCCCCGAAGGACAGACCCCCACGCCAATGCGCTCCATCGCCTCTTTGAAAAACTTGCGGTCTTCGGCCATCTCAATGGCTGCCAGTTTGGCCCCAATCAGCTCGACCCCGTACTGATCTAGGACGCCTTTTTTAGACAGCTGCACCGCAATATTGAGAGCGGTCTGCCCCCCCATGGTCGGCAACATCGCATCAGGCCGCTCTACCCGGATGACCTGCTCAACCATGTCAGGGGTCAGGGGCTCGATGTAGGTGCGATCGGCTGTCTCAGGATCGGTCATGATGGTGGCCGGGTTAGAGTTGATCAGCACCACCTCGTACCCTTCTTCACGCAGTGCCTTACAGGCTTGGGTCCCCGAATAGTCAAACTCGCAGGCCTGTCCGATCACAATCGGGCCAGAGCCAATCAGCAAAATCTTGTGGAGATCGTCTCGGCGGGGCATAGCAACGCAACTCATTCAAGTAAATCCAGATCATTGTAGGGCTTTCTTTCCCTGCCAACCCATGGATTTTCTGGAGATTTAAGCTGAGACGCCTGGGTTTATCTGAGCAGAAGACGCCGAAAAAGACGACCAGAGGACCCGTTTTACCCAATCTTCAGGCCGCTACCAGGGCAAACTTACCCATAACAATTGCAACCAGCTCTCAATAAAAGGACCGTCGGGTTGAGGTCACTCTGCCCAGCGGGCCAGGGCAACTTAACTAAAAATTATTGTCAAAAAATTGCTCACATCATCTATGAAAATGCGCATAAGAAAAATGCGTATAAAAAATGAGGGCATTGCTGATAATGCCCTCATTCCAAGATTTTAGATAGCAAAACCGGACGTGGGCTTAACCCTCGCCGCCTTCGCCGCCTTCACCCCCTTCTTCCGCCGGTTCAGCTTCATCGGGTGATGTTGCATCATCGAGCGGAGCGGTTTCTTCTATGGGTTCGACGTCTTCTGCGGGTTCAATGGTGGTGTCGGCACCCCCTCCACAGGCTGCTAAGGTAGCAGCCACACCGAGTCCCAGAAATAGTTGAACGGGCTTGATTCTCATTTTTATCCTCCTCATGAAAGGATTTGATCTCTGGATCACAGACATTGAGTATCTATCATGCACTCAAATATCAGTTTCTGAGCATTCAATAAAAAATCCTGTAGTCTCCCTGGATCAGCCACTGTACACCAGGGTTAGTGCTCGTTAACTATGCTGGGAAGAAGAGCACTCCTGCGATTATCCCACTGGGGCAAGCCTTGGGATATACACCCGCTTCTTAAGCGTTTCTTAACCACGTCTTGACCCAGTGCCTCTGTATTTATACGAGGTCCGAAAGTGCGATAAGTTTTCCCTATGCTTCTTAGCCATCTGGCTTAGGCGGGTGACCCTGGGTAAACTAAATCAGATTTTATTGACTTTTGATGCCAATAAGCAGGCTAAGAATCCCGTATGATAAGGTGAGAAGCTATTGCTTCTAACTCTCAATAAACCTGATTCCTTCAATCCTTATCTTTTCCTGACAAACCCTTTATGACTCTATCGTCCATTTCCGCCGTTCTCCAGATGCAGCAGGTGACCAAGCAGTTTGCGTCTAATGCATTACCGGCTGTCGATGCAGTTGATCTGACCTTGTACAAAGGAGAATTGATGGCGTTATTGGGGCCGTCAGGCTGTGGCAAAACCACTCTGCTGCGTTTAGTGGCTGGGTTTGAGCAGGCCCAGGCAGGGACCATTGAGCTTGACCATCAAAGGGTTTGTGGCAATGGCAGTTGGGTTGCCCCTGAGCGCCGTGATGTCGGCGTAGTTTTCCAAGACTATGCTCTGTTTCCCCATTTGAGCGTTTTTGAGAACGTTGCATTTGGCCTCAAGCATTTGGTGCGACGCGGTCAGCTCGAAAAACGCAAAGTTCGAGACCTGACCTATCAGTCCCTGAGTTTAGTGGGGCTCAAGGGGTATGAGTCGCGCTACCCCCACGAGCTGTCTGGGGGGCAGCAGCAGCGAGTTGCCCTGGCCCGCGCCCTGGCCCCGCGCCCTTCGCTGATTTTATTGGATGAGCCTTTTAGCAATTTAGATGTGCAAGTGCGGCTCTACCTGCGGCAGGAGGTGCGCGATATTCTCAAAGGGGTGAGCGCATCGGGTATTTTTGTCACCCACGATCAAGAAGAAGCGCTTGCGATCGCAGACAAAGTCGCCGTCATGCGTCAGGGCCACATCGAGCAGCTAGGCACCCCCGAAGAGATCTACCGTGACCCCGCCTCTCGATTTATTGCCGAGTTTGTCACCCAGGCAAATTTTGTCCCAGCTCGCCAGAGTCAGTACGGTTGGGAAACCGAAGTGGGCCACTTTGATGCCGCCGCCGTCGAGGTTTCAAAATCGTCCCGCGTCAGCGAAGGGGAATTGATGATTCGTCAAGAAGACCTGACCATTGAAGCCGATGAAACCGCCTCCCTGATGATTCGCGATCGGCAGTTTCTAGGCCGTGAATACAAGTATTGCCTCTTAACCCCCTCATCGCGTACCCTCCATGTGCGCATGCCCATCCATTGCAAATTCCCTATTGGCACCAAAGTCCGCGCCACCATCGCCGCCCGACAGCTGCGCTTTTTTGCCTACCATGGCAGCCGAGAGGTTTTGGCAGAGACAGTGGCCGCGTAAGGGGGAAGGGCGAAAGGCGAAGGTAGGGACGTCACGGCGGGGGCCAGTGCAATAGGTTCGCAACCAATCAGTACCTCAATTACCCATTACTATGGAATCTCAAACCTTAGAGACCCAGGTCAACGCCTACTTTACCGCCCTATCCTCGCAGGATGAGGCCCAATGGCTGGCGCTGTTTGCCGACGATGGCATCATCTGCGATCCCGTGGGCAGTCCGCCGAAGCTCGTCAAAGAAGCTTCGGGGCAGTTTTTTGCCC
>JBCCRZ010000166.1:0-10200 GCA_039200855.1 Cyanobacteria bacterium P01_D01_bin.44
GATTTTGCTTGCTGCGTGAGACCAGGGCCACAGGCAATCACATCGTAGCGATCGAGGTGGATATCCTCCGGGAGCGCCGAGATTCCCCCCTCATCCCCCTCGGTGCAGCCCACCACTAAAGCTCCTGGCAGCTGACCCACCAGCCATAGCCGCAGCGACTCGGGCGCAGCGAGGGTGAGCATGCCAACTCCGCTGGCGACGGCCCCTAGCCCGGCTAACAATGCTGCCCCTGCATATTGGCGAGACCCGGCAATCAGCAACAAGTGCCCGGCGGTATACTTATGGGCGGTGGCAGCCCGATGCGGTAGCCTTTGGCGGGCGGTCTGGGGCGTCAGTCGCTGCACCTGGGAGGCCTCGAGTACTGCTTGAATATCGGCCAGCGGGAGACCAAAATCAATCAGGTGGGGGGTGCCTAGATAATCCAGTGCAGTCTCTTGTACAAAGGCCCGTTTCCAGAGGCCCAGGCAAAGGGTATGGGTGGCTTTGACGGCGGTGCCGAGGATTTGTCCCGTATCTGTGTGGATCCCCGAGGGGAGATCGATGCTGAGTATCGGTAGATTAGTGTTGTTGAGGGTTGCGATCGCAGCCGCCAACGAGCCTTCTATCGGACGTTCCAAGCCAAAGCCAAACAGACCATCAATCAGGTAGTCACAGTCTTGGCTCCATTGAGCTAAGGCATCCACCGAGGTTTCCCAAGGAATCCCTAGACTGCGGGCATAGTTCCCATGGCGCTCGGTCAGGGGCTTGCGCTTTGAAAAAGGATGGCAAATCACCACCTCATGACCTGCGAGCCAGAGTTCCCGTGCCACTACCAGAGCATCACCGCCGTTGTGACCCGGCCCCACTAAAACCCCGATACGGCTTCCGGGCAATCCTTCTAGGTTCAGTATTTGTTTTAGTGCCTGGGTAATTAGCTCTGCCACCTTCTCCATCAGGGCTGCCACAGGCATCCCGGCGGCAAACACCCGTGACTCAATTTGCTGCATCTGCTCGGCGGTGACCAGATAGGTTTCTAGCTGAGCTGGTCGATGGGTCAGTTTAGTTTCCATTTTCTTTATAAAGGCTTCAACAATCTCTCCGGAATACCCCCTATTTCACTACGAATACTTTGTCAGTTTGCCCGTAATCCTGAAGTATTCTGGGGATGCTAGCCTAGGGAGTGAACACCCGCGTGCAAACTGTCTGTAATGTACAGGGTGCAACGTATTGATTTAGCAGGGTCATGGGTAAAATCGTAGTCGGTCTCTCAGGTGGTGTAGACAGCTCTGTGGCAGCGGCAACGCTGCAACAGCAAGGGCATGAGGTTATCGGTTTGACCCTTTGGCTAATGAAGGGCAAAGGGCAGTGCTGCTCAGAGGGCATGGTGGATGCAGCCCAACTCTGTGAGCAGTTAGGGATCCCCTACAGCGTTGTAGATACCCGTGATGTCTTTGAGCGCAATATTGTTGACTATCTAGTCTCGGGCTACAGCCAGGGGATTACCCCTTTACCCTGCTCCCAGTGCAATCGCACAGTTAAATTTGGTCCGATGCTAGACTACGCCCGCCAGGAGATGACCGCCGAAGAAATCGCCACTGGCCACTATGCCCGGATTACCCACAATGCCGCGACGGGGCGCTACGAACTCCGCCGCGCCGTTGACCGCAGCAAAGATCAGTCCTATTTTCTCTACGATTTGACCCAAGAGCAGCTTGCGGCCACTCGGTTTCCCCTGGGGGAGCAAACTAAAGCCCAGACTCGCCAGATTGCCGCTGAGTTGGGTCTGCATACCGCAGCAAAGCCTGAGAGCCAAGATCTGTGCTTGATTGAGCAGTACGGCTCCATGCAGACGTTTCTAGATAAATATTTGGCACCAAAACCCGGCGATATCGTCGATACATCTGGTCGGGTGCTTGGGCAACATACCGGTATCCATCACTACACGATTGGGCAACGCAAAGGGTTGGGCATTGCGGCACCAAACCCCTTATATGTAGTTGCCCTGGATGTGGCTCGCAACCAGGTCGTGGTCGGTGAGCGCGATAGCGTTCATCAACCCGGCTGTGGTGTCCAGCGGGTAAATTGGGTCTCGATCGCACCGCCGATCGAGACCCTTCCAGTGGTGGTGCAGATTCGTTATCGTTCACCAGCTGTTAAGGCAACGGTGATCCCGACACCCACCGATCCGCTGCGGGTCAAGCTTGTGTTTGACCAACCGCAGTTTGGGGTAACTCCGGGTCAGGCGGCTGTCTGGTATGACGATAATGGACGGGTGCTAGGGGGTGGACTGATTGAACCAGCCACTACCCAAGACAACTGACGCAGGGTTAAATTTCTGCGGGCCTTTAGCCCTGCAGAGTTGAATTTTTGAATTTCTATAGAGAGAGGACGGTATCTTGACTTTAGTACAAGACGGTATTGCAGCCCACGGTGGCACCTTAATTAATCGTTTAGCGTCTGCTGAGCAAAAGGCGCTGTTTTTAGATAAAGCTGACCATTTACCCCGCGTCACCTTAGATGACCGAGCTGCGTCTGATTTGGTCATGATTGCGATTGGGGGATTTAGCCCCATCGACGGGTTTATGAGCAAAGCTGACTACGAGCCTGTGGTCACCGATATGCGTCTAGCTAGCGGCCTCCCCTGGGCGGTGCCAGTGACCCTATCGGTCTCCGAAGCGGTCGCGGCTCCCCTGCAAGAAGGCGCGCTGGTGCGTCTGGATGACACCACAGGTCGCTTTATCGGGGTGCTTGAGCTGACTGAGAAGTACACCTACGACAAGAAAAAAGAGGCCATCAATGTCTATCGCACTGACGAAGACAAGCACCCCGGTGTGAAAGTGGTCTACGAGCAAGGTGCGGTTAACCTGGCTGGCCCGATTTGGCTGCTGGAGCGGGATCCCCATCCGCTGTTCCCGGCCTACCAAATTGACCCCGCTGCTTCTCGGGCAATGTTCCGGGAAAAAGGCTGGAAAACTGTGGTGGGTTTTCAAACCCGTAACCCCATCCACCGCGCCCACGAATACATTCAAAAGTGTGCGCTAGAAACTGTGGATGGTTTGTTTTTACACCCACTGGTAGGGGCTACCAAGAGCGACGATATCCCGGCGGATGTGCGGATGCGCTGTTATGAAATCATGATGGAGTACTATTTCCCGAAGGATCGGGTAATTTTGGCCATCAATCCTTCGGCAATGCGCTATGCTGGCCCTCGGGAGGCGATTTTCCATGCGCTGATTCGTAAGAACTATGGCTGCACTCACTTTATTGTGGGTCGTGATCATGCCGGGGTGGGTGACTACTATGGCACCTACGATGCTCAACACATTTTTGATGAGTTTGAGCCAGGCGAACTAGGGATCACGCCGATGAAGTTCGAGCATGCGTTTTACTGCAAGCGCACGGGCACCATGGCAACCACTAAAACTAGCCCCAGTGGCCCAGAAGATCGCATTCATCTGTCGGGTACCAAAGTTAGAGAAATGCTGCGCCGGGGTGAGCTACCTCCACCGCAGTTCTCTCGTCCTGAAGTCGCTGCTGAATTAGCAAGGGCGATGCAGGCATAGGTTTACTCGAAACAGACCTTAACCCCATCCAGACTATGCACCTTGACCAGAAGTTGAAGCGGAGTCTGGATGGGGCCAGGGTTTAAATTAACAATATGGAGTCGGGGTGTGAAGCGACGAGATTTTTTAACGCAAACCGGGCTGATTTTAGCGGCCCTAGGCGTTAGTGAAACGGGTTTGCTTAGCCAGGCGAGTCGCTATCAGCAAGCGCTGGCCGAGCCAACTCGTCGCAAACTTGCCCTGCTGATTGGGATTAATCAATACCCGGATGCGGTCATCGATACGCAAGGGGTAAAAGCGCCCCTCCGCGGATGCACCACGGATGTCGCGCTGCAAAGGGAGCTATTAATCCATCGGTTTGGGTTTGACGCCACTGACATTTTGACCCTGACCAATGCCCAGGCAACCCGCCAGGGGATTGTAGAAGCTTTTATTGAACATCTATACAAGCAAGTCCAGCCTGACGATACGGTTATTCTTCACTTCAGTGGCTACGGCGGACAGCTGCGTTTGGAGGGAAGCGAAACTAATCCGCCGATTATGGGTTGGGTGCCCGTAGACGGGGTCTTACCGACCGAAGCTAAGCCTGCTTTTAACGATTTGCTTGTAGACGACGTGAAGCAGCTGCTGAGGTTGCTTAAGACCCGCCAATTGACCACCGTTCTAGATGCTGGCTTTAGCGACGCTTCAACAGGGCTAGCGGCCAGTTTTCGTTGTCGGGCCCGTCCGGTTATCCCCACTGGGGCCGCACCACAGCCCTTGTCAGTGTTGACCAACTTTTTTGAGCAGGTGGGTAAGCCAGAGGTGCCTTCGCTGTTTCCAGGTTTGTTGCTGCGGGCGGCCAGGCCAGAGCAACCCGTCGTAGAGCGAGCCTGGGATGAATTTAGCGCCGGACTCTTTACCTATGCGCTAACCCGATATCTATGGTCGGCCACCCCTGCTACCAAGATTTACGCTACCCTGGGCCGCACCCGTGAAACCGTTACCCAGTGGGTGCCAGAACAACTACCCCTAGTCGCGGGCAAACGTCAGCCTGAGGTCGATAAACTCTATGACGGCGCTGAGCTGATCGGGGACCCTGCCGATGCGGTGGTTAGCGCGATCGCATCCGATGGCCGCACCGCTGACATTTGGCTGGGGGGTCTGTCAGCTGAGATTGTGCAGTACACCGACGCCCAAACCTGGATGCAAGCCTTTAAACCTGGCGGAGGGTTGGGGCCTAAGGTGCAGTTGCGATCGCGCCAGGGGCTTAAAGCTAAAGCCCGCTGGCCAGATGGGTCTGATGGGGGATGGTTTATAGGGCAGCGGCTTTGCGAGGCAACGCGGATTTTACCCAAAAACGTCAATCTCGTGGTGGCCTTAGACAACAGCCTAAAACGGATCGAACGGGTCGATGCAACCAGTGCCCTATCTTCTCTGCCCTTTGTAAGCTCTCTGGCCACCGCAGAGCAACCGGCAGACTGCCTGTTTGGCAAAACCCTGGCGTCCCAAGACAATGCTCTCACAGCCAGTCTTGACACAGCCCAGGCCAACCCCGAGCCAGCAGCAGAAGCCTATGGTCTATTTCTGCCGACCCATCAGCTCATCCCCGGTACCCTGGTCAAACAAGACGAAGCAATTAAGGCCGCTATCAATCGCCTTACCCCAAAGCTCCAGACGATGCTGGCGATAAAGCTGCTGCGATTGACCGAAAATCAATCGTCTTCGCTCATGCCCGTGCGCGTCAACTTGGAGATGGTCACCCCCCAAGAAAAACTCCTGCAGCAGCGTGAGACCCTGCGCTCAGCGACCTCCCTTCCCCAGAGTCGGCTAGCTGGGCTAATGAGCAAACAAGAGCGCCCCCTCAACCTCAACCTGGGCAGTCGGATTCGGTATCGATTGTTCAATTTTGGTCAAACCCCCCTCTACTTTATGCTGATCAGCCTGGATGGACGAGAACGCCCCAATGTCTTTTTCCCGCCGCTCTCGACGACTGATAGCAGCGAGGCCATGGTGAGTACGGCCCAAGAGAACCTGACGATTTTGCCGGGGCAGTCCGTTAACGTGCCTCAAACCGGCACCAATTGGAGCATCGAAGAACCGGCTGGGAGTATTGACACCTATGCCGTCTTTAGCCAGGTGCCCTTTACTGAAACCATTCAAACCTTATTGCCCCTGGCAGGCAGGAGCACGGGCCAGCGCATTAGCCTGGCTGATAATGCCCTGGACGTGATCCAATCGCTGCTGAGTGACTTAAGCAATCAGTCCGCCGAGGCAGCGATTGTCTCCGACGCCTACACGTTAGAGGTTTCTAACTGGGCGACCTTAAACATAAGCTTTCGATCGGTTTAGCTTCCCCGCCCTGGGAGCCAGCCCGTACTTATCCGCTTAATCACCCGATTGGCAATATCACTGTAGTGAATGTCACCTGCCAGGAGCTGCCCCAGCCGCTCAGTGGCTGAGGGACGTTTGATACCAACCCGATAGCCCACCTTCGGAAACCGGAAAAAGACACTGGCAATGCGTTGCGCCCACTGCATATCAGCCCCCCATTCAGCGTGAATGGTCTCGGTGTAGGTGGCTAGGGCATCGGTCTCCCCCGAGAGTGCCTGATCAATCGCTGCCGCTGCCTTGAGACCGCTAAAGATGGCCGGACGGATGCCCTCTGCCGATAGCGGATCCACCATCGCTGCGGCCTCCCCTACGACCACGGCTCTTTGGGTGTGGAGGGGGCGATTGCCATCCCAAAACTTGAGGGCCTGGTCATATATCTGTCCTTGTTCCACACTCACCCCAAAGCTCGGAGCGTATTGAGATAACGGAGGGCGACTGTCTTTGAGATCGCTCCCTAAAAAAGAACTCACCCCGATCGAATACCCTTGAGCTTTAGGAAAGCTCCAGAGACAGCCGTTTTTGATCAACCCAAATTCAAAACTGAGGGCCCTGTCCGCCGTAGACTCCGCTGTTCTAACTTCTAAGACGCTGGCCCGGCGGAGCTTGTGGGGCTTAAAACCGAGCCAAGCAGCCATCGGGCCTGTGGCCCCATCCGCCGCGATCAAATAACGTCCGGCAAAGTCACCTGCATCGGTCTTAACCTGCCAGCTGTCACCCTGAAACTCAATTCCTGTTACTGCCGTCGCGTCTTTTAGCTCAACCCCTTGCCGCTGAGCCTGGGTCACCAGAAGTTGGTCAAAGACCTCCCGTTTGACCATCCAAATTGGCTCAGAGGTTTGCAGCTCGGCATTAACGGTATCCCCAAGCTGCCAGGTATATTGAACCCGTCGGACCTTGAGATCGATGACAGGCTCAAAATCAAAGTCAAACCATCTGGCAATGCTGGGAGAAACCGCCCCGCTACAAGGTTTGTAACGAGGTAGGGCGGCTTTCTCAAGCAAGAGTACCGAACGCCCTGCCTTAGTTAGCTGGTAGGCCGCTGCACTCCCGCCCGGCCCCGCGCCGACCACTAAACAATCAAACATACTTCACGAGATACACCCAGGCAGAGAAGTTTTCTAAAGGGTCACCACTAAAGGGGCATGAGCGTCTTAGACCGTCATGATCGCCTTTTCTTTGCTGGCTAGTGCCTCGTCAATTTTCTCAATGTACTTATCAGTAAGCTTTTGCACCTGATCTTGCAAATCCCGAGACTCGTCTTCTGAGATGTCGCTGTTCTTTTCTTGTTTGCGAAATAGATCAATACCGTCGCGGCGCACATTGCGCACCGCGACCCGGGCTTCCTCAGCGTATTTAGAGGCTATCTTGACAAAGTCTTTGCGGCGTTCGCTAGTCAGCGGTGGAATATTGAGGCGGATAACAGTGCCGTCATTATTGGGGGTTAACCCAATATCAGACATCGAAATCGCCTTTTCAACCGAAGCGACCGAACTGGCGTCATAGGGTTGCACCATAATCGTGCTGGAGTCAGGGGTGCTAATATTCGCCAGCGACTTGAGTGGAGTAGCACTGCCGTAATAGTCAACCATAATCCGATCCAGCAGCGAGGCATTGGCACGTCCAGTCCGAATCGTATTGAACGAGCGTTGGGCAGCCTCCACCGCCTTTTCCATCGCTTGTTCGATTTCGCCCATATCAGCTAACTTCACAGGACCCTCCCACAATCGTGCCAATAGATTCGCCCATCATGGCTCGGCGGATATTGCCCTTAACAGACAAATCAAACACCTTGATGGGGATGTTGTTATCTTTGCACAACGCAATCGCCGTGCCATCCATTACTTTTAGATCTTTGGCTAAAACGTGGCTGTAGGTCAAGCTCTTATAACGCTTAGCACTAGGATTTGCCTTGGGATCAGAGTCATAGACCCCGTCAACTTTTGTGGCTTTTAGTAAGACCTCAGCGTTGATCTCAGCAGCTCTTAAGGCAGCAGTGGTATCGGTGGTAAAGAATGGGTTCCCTGAACCGGCTCCAAACACAACCACGCGTTTTTTCTCAAGGTGACGAATCGCCCGCCGCCGGATGTAGGGCTCTGCCATTTCCTGCATTGAGATCGCCGTCTGGACCCGAGTGGGCACTTGAATGCGCTCCAACGCATCCTGCATGGTCATTGCGTTCATCACCGTCGCGAGCATGCCGATATAGTCTGCGGTGGCCCGATCCATCCCGGCAGACGCCCCTTTGACCCCTCGAAAAATGTTGCCGCCGCCCACGACAATGGCGACTTCAATATCGTAACTGACCACCTCGGCCACTTCCTGTGCGATCGCATCCACGATGGCCGGATCAATACCGTAGGCCAAATCGCCCATCAGTGCTTCACCGCTAAGCTTTAGCAGTACCCGTTTGTAGGTATTCCCCATGCAGTCACCGTAATCATGTGCATTCCCCCACTCAAGATAGCAGTCCAAAGCGGCTCAGTCACGAAAAAACCGGCCAAAAGGTGCGATTAGGCCGAAGGGCGCAGGGAGGAAGGGAAAGGGCAAAGGGGAAATCGGAAAGGGGATGGGCGCAGGGCGCGAAGGGCTCCTTGCTCAGGGATAGGGGGAGCAGGGGCAAAGGGCTCCTCGCCCAGGGAGATACGGTGATACGGAGATGGGGCATTTAGTATCAGCTGGGATTAGTCCAAAATCTCGAATTGGTAGGATTCGACGACACCTCGGAGGTCTGGCATAGCGACCTCGATTTGGGTGCGGCCATTGGGGGCGATCGCAGGGGCCATCATCGTCCCTGTCTTCAGTTCCTGATTGGTTTGGACACTGTAAAACAGGGTAACGCGGTTGCTCATCCTGCCGTGGGGGTTGTAAAAAGTACCGGAAAGGGCTCTGCCCTGGACCAGATCACCGGTCACTGAGGTGGTTTCAATCACCGGACGGGTGATCCGCAGTTGTAAAATATCGGCCTCACTAAAAGAAGCGCCCCCCTCAGACGGCTCACCAGCAGCAGTCTCACCCTCAGCAGGTATCTCAGATGGGTTGCCAATAGCCGTGTTGCCGCTGCAGAGTGACTCTAGATTAAGCGTATAACTCCCCGGATAATCCATATAGCAAGAGAGGTTTGCTTTAGCCGGCAAAGCAGCAAAAAAAGCAGCAAAAGTCGATAGCAGCGCCGGCAAAGCAGCCAGGGTCAAGAAAGCAGATTTCATCGGTAAGGCCCGTCTCATGAGTGCGGCCTTATAGTGCCCAGCTCAACAGTCTATCTAAGAGATCTAGATTTGGGTTTTGGGAACAGTTGAATTGACTGAGTTGGCGACACTTTGATGAATGAAATTCGGAACAAAGCCATCCAGCTCTGTAGTAATTAACTAAAGTCTTACTGGTCAATGTCAACTATGAGATTGAAACCCAAATATTGGATACAGAGCAGCACAGCGGTTTTAGGAGCCCTGATGTTAAACAGCTGCGTGCTCGGGCTATCTACGGGGGGCAATGGTGGCGGTCGCGGCTTCGAAGTAAAGTTTTTGGTAGGCAGCGCCCTCAAGCATTTTTGCGAAGAGACCGCCACCCAATACAATCAACAAAATCCGGCGTTGGCCAGCGGCGAAGCCTTTCACCTCACCTGCAAAGCCCAGGGCAGCGGCGATGTCGTCGAAACCGCTACCACCCTGGCAACCCAGCTACAACAGGGCACACTTCAGGCCGATGCAGCTGAATTTCCCACCTTACTCTCGGTGGATGGTGAGATTTATCAAAGCCAGCTCAGCTACCGTATGGAGCAAATTTTCCCAGGGCAGGGATACATCCCAGAGATTACCGACTCACCCCTGCTGGCCAATAGCCCAATGGTATTTATGGTGCCAGAGGATTTGGCCCCAGGGTTGCAACAGGTAGATGATTTGTTTGCGGCCCTGGTCACCGCCCAAACCCACCAAGATTTAGACGCCAACAGCTCAGCTCAACCGATCCACTACGTTCACACAGCACCCACACGATCTAACTCAGGGTTACAAACCCTGGTCGCCCAGTTTGCCTCGGTATCAGGTAAGCGACCTGAAACCCTGGCTGCGGCTGACATACAACAGCATCAAGGGGCGGTGCAAAAAATCCAAAATAAGATTACCCGCTATGGCATCTCGACCGGCTCCCTGGCTGAGGCCATGGTGGAGAATGGGCCGTTTTGGGCGTCTATCGGCTCAGTGTACGAATCATCAGTAATTGAGGCCAACAGCAACCTGCCACCAGGGGCCACCCGATACAAGGCGGTTTATCCCAGGGCCACCTTCAC
>JBCCRZ010000167.1:0-10200 GCA_039200855.1 Cyanobacteria bacterium P01_D01_bin.44
AAACGGTCAAACTCTCCGAGTCAACGGCGGTATTGTGTAATCTCAAAAATTCTTAAATACGCGATTTAGAAAAATGCAAATGCCTCAAAAGCTAAATCCTGTAAGCAGCACTAAACCGGTTTATCGAGACGTGAGTCTGCTGATTGTTGTCAGTATTACGCTGATGGAAATTCTAGGCACCATGAGCATCAATCCTGTCCTACCGGGAATCGCTCGTGAATTTAACCTGTCGCCCCAGCAGATTGGTTGGGTGACGACTGCGTTTGTTATCCCCATTGCCATTGGCGGACCAATATGTGGGGTCCTGGCCGATCGCTTTAGTCGTAAAACGATTCTAGTTCCCTCACTGTTTCTCTTTGCAATCGCGGGAGTTGCCTGTGCCTTCGCTCCCAATTTTCAAATTCTGTTGGCGTGGCGGTTTTTGCAGGGGGTTGGGGCCGCGAGTTTAGAGGCCCTGCCATTGGCACTACTTGGCGACCTCTACACAGGGAAGCAGTTAACCGCTGCGGTGGGATTTAATGCCAGCGCGATTGGGCTAAGTTTAGCCGTGTATCCTTTGCTAGGCGGTGGATTGGCATCAATGGGATGGCGTAACGCTTTTGCCTTGCCCCTTGTCGCCTTTCTCGTGGGGATTTGGCTATGGCGATCGCTGCGCCTGCCCTCCCAACACCACTATTCCGATTTCAATTTTCAAGTTTATTTGAGAGGCATTTGGAGCAGCATTCGTCGTGGTCGAGTCATCAAGCTTTTATTGATCGTAGTCACGCTTTTCGTTCTCTTATTTGGAGCTTATTTGACCTACATCCCTACCGTGGCAGCGTCCCTCGGTGCTTCTGAAATTGAGATTGGCATCCTGTTAGCAAGTATGGCTGTATTTTTTGCTTTTACTTCATCGCAATTGGGATGGTTGACGCGATCTCTTTCTGAACTGAAGTTAATCAAAATCGCCTTCGCAATCTACATATTTGCATTGGTTATTACACCGGCAATTGATCATATCTGGATCTTGTTAATTCCCAGCGTTCTGTTTGGCGTTGCACACGGCATTGTCTATCCCACCACCCAAGCGCTGCTGGCGGAATTAGCGCCCGACCACAATCGGGCCGGGTTTATGGCTGTGGTGGCAATTGCCATACCTTTGGGACAAGCAATTGGTCCGGTATTGGGAGGATTGGCCTTCGGTGCCTGGGAAATTAGAGGCGTCTTTTATGCCGGTATGTTTTTGGCGATCGCCACTTTGGTTTCACTTAACTATTTGATACCGCGTAGAAGCTAATCACACAGCATCGCCAAATCAAAATGTCTCGAAAAAATACCGGCAAACGGGTGCAAAAGTAAATTCAGAACTACTGATTTTCACAAGAAATAAAGTCATGAAAAACAAAGTCATAAAAATAGCCATTGCGGCAATATCCGGACTCTTGGTAACCACGACAACGGCTGCCCAGACAGATTTGCAGTGGACAGAGGCGTCGCCTCTCCCCGCCGAAAGACAAGAAATTTATGCCGATGTCAGAAACGACAGAATCTACACCCTTGGCGGCCTGTTTGAAGGCGCGCAGAATGTTGCCGATGATTTTCTGGAATACGATGCTACTCAGGACGTGTGGACTGAGCTGAGCTCCCTACCAGAAGCGCGGCATCATATTGCTGTCGCTGTGGTTGAAGACAAGCTTTATGGCATCGGCGGTTTCGTGGGAGGATTTCCTAACTGGGAAGCCCAAAGCAGCGTATTTGTTTACGACTTTAATACTGAAGAATGGGCCGAGAGTACCCCTTTGCCGCAACCGCGCGGTGAGCATACGGCGGTGGTCATCGATGGAAAAATTTATGTGGTTGGCGGGCGCTTTAAAGGAACGCCTGATGCGGCCAACTTTAACGACCACTTCGATACGGCTAGCGTATTAGTTTTCGACCCGGTCACGGCAGTCTGGTCGTCCGCTCCGGCTATTCCTACCGCCCGCAATAGCCACGCGGCGGCGGTGATTGATGGAAAAATGTATGTGGTCGGCGGACGCCAGTTTACCGAACAACCGAATGGTGAGTATGCCAGCGTTAACGTTGCCAGTCTTGAGGTCTATGACCCGAAGGCTGAAAGTTGGGAAACCCTTGCCCCGCTCCCCCAAGCTGCTGGGGGCATAACCGCTGCAGTCGTCGATGGCAAGCTGTATGTCTTTGGCGGTGAGCAATGGGTGCCCGAACAAGCGGTGATTGCTGAAGCCTGGGTTTACGATCCAGCGGTAGACCAGTGGGCTGCGGTGCCAAACATGCCAACGCCACGCCACGGTATTGCAGCAGGGGCGATCGGTAACCAAATTTACGTGATTGGTGGAGCAACCGAACCGGGAGCCGGTGCCGTCAATACGCACGAGTCTCTCCTAGTGCGCTGAGCGCGGCGCCAGAGTAACCCTGCCTACGCTAGCGACAAAGCGGCGATTAACGTGTTAATTCGATATGCAGCGAAAGAGCTAGGTGAAAGACCAGTTAGGGCAAACGTTTCAGCGTCTAGCGCGATCGCCTCTTTCCTCACTGAAGGCCATCGCTGGGTTAATGGCCAGAGCATCGCAGTCTCCGGTGACCAGTTTCTTTAATTCCGATCAGTTTCAACACCAAAGAAAAGCATTATGTCAAAAGTGGAAAACAAAGTGATTGCAATTACGGGCGCGAGCAGCGGTATTGGAGCCGCTAGCGCCAAGCTACTCGCCCAGAACGGGGCAAAGGTGGTTTTAGGAGCAAGACGAATCCAACAGCTAGAAGCGATTGTTGAAGCCATTCGCACGCAGGGTGGTACAGCCGAATACAAGGCTGTGGACGTGGCCAACCGTGACGATATGAAAGCGTTTATTCACTTTGCCAAGGAGCAGTTTGGGCGCGTTGATGTGATTTTTAACAATGCGGGGGTGATGCCACTGTCGCCTCTGAATGCCTTGAAGGTTGACGAATGGGACACCATGATTGATGTCAATATTCGGGGTGTGCTCAATGGCATTGCGGCGGGCTTACCCATCATGGAGGTGCAGGGCGGTGGGCAGTTCATTAATACGGCATCCATTGGCGCTCATGTGGTCGTCCCAACGGGAGCCGTTTACTGTGCTACGAAGTATGCGGTTTGGGCCATCTCTGAGGGACTGCGCCAGGAATCGCAAAACATTCGCGTCACCACAATCTCTCCGGGTGTCGTCGAGACGGAGCTAGGCTCAGACATTACAGACGAGTCGGCGAAAGGGGCTTTGCAGGAATTTCGCAAAATTTCGCTCAGCCCAGACGCGATCGCCCGAGCTGTTTTGTACGCCGCATCCCAACCTGATGATGTTGACGTAAATGAAATTATTGTCCGACCAACGGCCAGCGCGTTTTGAAGCGAAGCAGTCAAAGCATAAGACCGTTATCGCTACCCAAATAGGACATTATCGTGATGAAACCATTTCATTTCTTGGCGGTTATGCCGCTTATGCTCACGGTAAGCTGTAGCGTCTTGGGACAAACTTCTGTTCAAAATAAAATACCGACGCCAAGTAAAAAGGCCATTGTCGAGGAGAGCTTTCAGCAATGGCAAGATGGCACCGGCTCTCCTTTCGAGCTTTTGTCAGCGGATATGCGCTGGACGATTAGTGGCTTTAATACCTACGCTGGCACTTACACACGCGAGCCTTTTGAAGCAGAGCTGATTGCGCCTTTTAATGCTCGCATTGAAGAGCCTTTAAGACCAACGCAGTGGCAAGTTTATGAAGATGGTGACGTTGTTATTATTCATTTTGACGCTGAAACAACTCTAATTAATGGCGAACAGTATAGGAACAGCTATGCTTGGTTTTTTACTTTTGAAGGTGAAGAAGTAACGGAGATTACTGCGTTCTTGGACATGCCGACTTTTGAACAAGTTCTAGAGATAGAAGTTGAATAACAATGAACGAAACTAAGCTTTATCTGTCTTCAATAATCATGCTGCTGCTATGAAGACTGACAATTGCGATCAGCGGTTACTATACCCCTCCAATCAGCATCAGCATTTCCTTTCTATCCGCTGCATCAATATGTTATGCGGCAATATTTTTTCTACATTACGGTTTAAATATATCCACAAAATACCGCTCACAGTAAGTCAAGCTTCATTAAATTACAGTCAAGACTTTGGGACGACTTACAAATAACGCCTATCGGAATATTGATTAAGTGTTCTCCTTAAAATTGGCACATAAACTACAAAAAAGCCAAATAATGATAATGAAAAATATATCGCTGCAAGCAGTACATTCGAGAAGAACAGGACTATAGATGGAATAATACTAACTGCTAAAGCGAAACAAATGAAAAGCGTCCTAAAAGTCAAACGATAAGATATAACAAACCTTGATTCTTCTTTTCCTATATTGAACTTGAATACGTTTGAATCTTTCGATTCGTTTAATTCTTTTCTAATCTCTTTTTCATAGGCTTGCAGATTATGAATAAAGTACCATGCATACGCTTGCTTAAATAGATTTTGTAGCCCAATAATTCCTAGGATTGCAAGTAAGCTCAAAAAACCTAAAAATAAGACAAGGCTGGCGTTAAGATTGGAATTTGTAGACAATATCAATTCAGAAATAGGCTGCCAGATTACGATAATCGCTCCAACTGCTCCAAATAGCTTAAAATCATCGATTGTACTTCCAATGAGTTCCTCTGCTTTATCGTTTAACCTCATATATTCCTTGTAAATATACTCTAGTCTTTGTTTGGAATCCTCTTCCATGTTTATAGCCTCATGTTTAACTTTCGATACTAACCAACAGTTTTTTGCTAGCGATTACCTTAGGGGTCAAGCCGCATAACTATGTATTCAGCGTCAGATCTGGTAGATAAGACCCTTATTTCCGCATCTTATATGTCACTTTTGGGTAATAACATCCTGACTTACAGAACTTATACGTCACTTTTGACGCATAACTCCAGGAAAGCAGGGTGTTATCTGTCACATTTAACAGATAAAGGCGATCGCTCGATTTTGTAATATGCGTTGCGACTCATCAATTCAAACGGCCCAAAATGCTATAAGCATTTCTGTTCTATGCCACCCACCAATCAGACGGATACACACCATCGCTAACAAGATGTCACCGCTATTAGCCTGGATCTAGGCACTAGGCGTCTATTAAGCTTATTCGTCAGCCCGTAAAGATGTGAAAGGTTGGTATAAAAGCAGTCTAACTCACCATCTGTCCGAGACTTTCGGCGGGTTGCTATCGGCGGGTTGCTATATGATGGCGTTGTTGAATCTGTGCGAAGAAGTTTTATAAAAAGAAGAGCACCTCGTAATCGAACCTTAACTCTAAGCGACGGGGAGACTGCAGACTACCGCGAGCGCTTACTGCACCTTGGCGCTCCAACAGCCTGGGAAGCGCTGCGCGATCGCGTGATTTGCCAGCCTATGGAGGCCGCGATCGCCCATTTACCCAATGCATTTGTCGATTTGCTCTTTCTCGATCCGCCCTACAACCTGACGAAGACCTTTAATCAGCGGCAGTTTACCCGCAAATCACTAGATGAGTACGAGCAGTGGTTTGAAGGGTGGCTGTCCCAACTGCTGCGCCTGCTAAAGCCCACCGCATCGGTCTATATCTGCGGTGACTGGCAGTCCTCTGCGGCGATTTATCGGGTCGCTAGCCAGTATTTCAAAGTCCGCACCCGCATTACCTGGGAGCGCGAAAAAGGGCGCGGGGCCAAAACCAACTGGAAAAACTGCGCCGAAGATATTTGGTTTTGCACCTGCTCTAACCAGTACACCTTTAATGTGGAGGCGGTAAAGCTAAAACGACGGGTAATTGCCCCCTACCGCACGGCCAACGGCGTGCCTAAAGACTGGCAGAAAAGCGATCGCGGCAATTTCCGCATTACCCATCCCTCCAATCTGTGGACAGATATTTCGGTACCCTTCTGGTCGATGCCGGAGAACACCGACCATCCGACTCAAAAGCCCGAAAAGCTTTTAGCAAAATTGCTGCTGGCCAGCAGCGATCGCCACTCAGTCGTCTTCGATCCGTTTTTGGGCTCCGGCACAACGGCTGTTGTTGCCAAAAAGTTGGGCCGCCCCTTTCTCGGCATTGAAGTCGATCAGCACTACGCTTGCTTAGCGGTTAAGCGTCTGGATTTGGCGGCACAAAATGGCGCGATTCAGGGCTATTCGGGGGGCTATTTTTGGGAACGTAATACCCTGGCGCAGCAGCAATGCAAAGCTTTCCAAAACTCAAACTAATCGCCGTCGGCAAAATTAAAAAAGGCTGGATTCGTGAGGGCATCGACTTATACGCTAAACGCCTGCCGGAGCTGGAGGTGATAGAACTCAAAGATTCTACTCCTGAGCGCGAAGGAGAGCAGCTTTTGGCGTTGGTTAAACCCACAGAAACCCTAGTGGCGCTAACTGAAACCGGACGGAGTCTGGGTTCAGTCGCCTTTACCCAGTGGCTGGCCCAGGCAGACTCCCATCAACTGGTGTTTGTTATTGGCAGCGCGGAGGGACTAAGCGATCGCGTTAAAACCCAGGCTGACCGACAGCTTAGCCTTTCGGCCATGACCTTCCCCCATGAGCTAGCGCGGCTGATGCTGATGGAGCAGCTCTACCGAGCAAAAACAATTTTGCAGGGCAGCCGTTATCACAAATAATAGGACTACTGCTTAAGGGTTTGCCGGCAACTCAACCTATCCGCCAGACAACCCGCGACTTGGACGCCATGCCGGACAACGGCGGCTGGAAGCGCCACGAAATTATTGAAAGTTCAATCTTGCGTTTGTCGCGTTGCTACGGATAGCTATCGGCACTTTAACTCTCAGTATGGGAGCCCCGCGACGCAGTCGAATGTGCTAATCAGCCCGCTGACTAAACCTGTCCTCTGTGGGAAGACAGCAATTGTGCAAAACGGTTTGATTAGATCAAGTTGAAATGCCTATCCCTCTCTGCGTTTCAGCCCAAATGTAGCGCTCTGAACCCAGCCCCTATGCAACAGTTGCGATCGCAGGCCAAAATTCAGCTTCCCAACCTTGCCGATCGCTCCGCATGGGGCCAACTGTGGATGCAGTGGGTCGCGATCGTGATGGTGATTAACCTGGCGCTAGTTGCCTTTAACAGCTCTTATCTGACCCTGCGGGATCTGTACTGGCACTATTGGCCGGCTCTGGTAGAGCACTACGACCCCATTAAGGGGGTGCAGCCCTACCCCAGCACCGTTCACTACCTCAATACCGTTGATGACCTAGAGCGGCAGGTTGCGCAGACCGGGCTGCAAAGCCCGCAGACTCAGGCCGTTTTGCAAGATCTGCGATCGCAGAGCGCAGCCCTGATGGATGAAAATCCGTTTTTGATTGCCAACAAAATGGCCAGCTTTGCCAAATTCAAGCGGCAGATCCGCCAGTATACCGACACGGTGTCTACCCAGGCGGCCTTTGAGCGATTTTGGACTGCAGACTTTTTGGCGATCGCAGGCTGGTCTCAAAGTCGTGAGTGGATTGACGCTGAGCTTCGTCCCCTGCTGGCCACTAATTATTACCGCATCGCTAATGAAACCGGGCTATTTGTCGATCGCTTCTGGCTGATTGATATTTATTTTGTGTTCTTTTTTGCGGTGGAAATGGTGGGGCGAGCGGTGCTGGTCAGCCGCCGGGTCGCAGAAATTAACTGGCTTGATGCGCTGGTGAGGCGCTGGTACGACTGGCTGCTGCTAATTCCGGTATGGCGCTGGCTGCGAATTTTGCCCACGGTGGTGCGGGTGCACCAGTCGCGGCTGGTCAATATGGAGCGCTTCTTGGCCCAGGCCACCCATGAACCTGCAGCCTATTTGGCCGATCGGGTGTCTAAATTTTTGCTGGTGCGGCTGGTCAATCAAACCCAAACGTCGGTGCAAAGCGGCGCGCTGATCAAAGCGCTGATTGAGCCCGAACCCCATACTGCCGTTGGCGAAGCGGATAAGCTCGGTCGCCTTAGCGATCGCCTGATTCAGCTGATTATTTATAAAGCGATGCCCACAATTCAGCCTAATTTGGAAGGGCTACTGCGCCACAGTCTACGCGAATCGCTGCAGCAGTCTGACTTGTACCAAGGCATGCAGATTATTCCTGGAATTTCAACCCTGCCCAAAGGCGCCGCCGAGCAACTGGCAGATTACCTAGCAGCTGCCGCCTGCGATGTTTTGGTGAATGCCTATGAAGATGAGCAAGGGCGGCAGCTTTTTGATCAGCTTAGCCAAGACTTCCGCTACGCCCTGACCCAAGAACTCAAAGATGAAGGCGCCCGTAATGACATTCAGCAATTACTAGGAGATTGGCTAGAAGAGCTGAAGTTGAACTACTTAGAGCAGGCCGCTGAGGTCAATCCTGAAGACACCTTATCTGAAGCCGAAGCCCTTCAAGAAAAAGTTACCGCCAAAAAGACTGAAAATTCTTCTGCTAACGCTCCCGGATAACTTGGAGACAATGAATTTTGAACGCTTGCACCTCGTTATCTCCGAGCTGGAAAGGGCATATTCAAACTGCATCTGAGTCAGGTTCAACGCCCAATGCCCTTAATTGTTCAGCCAGTTGCTCTGCCCGCCTGGCCAGCCGTTGGGCTTCGGCTTGAGCCTGTAGGGCTGCTTCTGCTGGCGTTGGAATTAGCCGGCCTGACTCACCAAAGTAGCGGAGCTGCTCATTCCACACCCCCAGATATAGACTCAGCACCTGACTCCAGAGCTGACCAGAAGCATTGGGCGCGATCGCCTCATAGCACTGGTCAACCAAACGATATCCAGTCAGTTCCAACGTCTCTGGGGAAAACAAAAAGTACTCTGGTGTGCGGAATCGGTCTTGATACAGCAGTTTTTTTAGGGGTTTGTCCGTTTTCTCAGTGGAGGCCGATAGCAGCTCAATAATCAGGTCGGGATACTGTCCATCCTCTTCCCACACCACCCAAGAGCGCCTGGGGCGTCGCTCAGCTTGATTCACTAAGAAAAAGTCTGGACCTCGAAAGTCACGGCGCTTCAACTGTTCACGGCTGAAATAGACCGTGAGATTAGCACCGATAAAGAAATCGTTACGATCTTGCCAAAGCCACTCTAGGCAAGCAACCAGCAAAGCTAACTGAGCGTAGTGCAGCGAACTTTCCATCTCTGGCTCATGGCTCTCCAACTGAGTTGCATCCGGCATCAGACTTGCCAACTGTTGGGCAGTTAAAGCCACGCTTCACCTCGCCTTAAAAACGCTCTTATGGCTAAGCTTATAAGGTCAAATCAAACCTTGGCGACAATTCCCTCAACTCACCGTTACAAACTCACATACTCTCTTACGAACTGTAGTCTAGTGAACTTTTTCAAACGGAGCCTGCTGCCGGGTTATGAACGAGTTAATCTGAGACTAAAGCAGTTGGGATCGGTCTATCCATAAGGCTTGCGGGCGGCGAGGTATGCCTGCTGAGCCTTGTCGTTTCGCTTCAAAAGGATGGATATTATGAGCAACAAAGTTCCCTCTGGCTCACGAAACGTGGCGATTGTGGGTCCTTATTCCAGCGGTAAAACCACCCTGCTCGAAAGTTTGCTGTCGGTGTCGGGGGCTATCAGCCGCAGGGGCCGCATCGAGGACGGCAATACCTTTGGGGACGGGACACCGGAAGCCCGCGATCGCCAGATGACTGTAGAAATTAATGCCGCCAGTACTGAGTACGGCGGCATTCGTTTTACATTTGTAGACTGTCCTGGTTCTGTAGAGCTGCCTCAAGAAACGGATAATGCGCTAATTGGGGTGGATGCTGCCGTAATCGTATGCGAGGCCGATCCGAGCCGGGTACTGACCCTTGCGCCGCTGTTTCAGTTTTTAGACACTTGGGAAATCCCTCACCTGATTTTTCTTAACCGGATGGATCGGGCCACTGCTCCGTTTGGGGAGGTGCTGGCGGCGTTAAAAACGGTCTCTAGCCGCCCTGTGATTCCCCACCAGTACCCTATTCGTCAAGGCACCGACCTGATTGGATTTATTGATTTAGTCAGTGAGCAAGCCTATCATTACCACCCCGGCGCCCCCGCTGACCCTGTGCTGATGCCTCCCTCGCTGCAGGCCGAAGAAAAAGCGGCCCGCACCGAAATGCTGGAGACTCTGGCCGATTTTGACGACCACTTGCTAGAGGAACTGCTGGAGGATATCGAGCCGCCTGAGGCTGAAATTGTCCAAGATTTGAAGCTAGATTTAGGCGCAGATTTG
>JBCCRZ010000168.1:0-10198 GCA_039200855.1 Cyanobacteria bacterium P01_D01_bin.44
ATGAAGTAACCGGAGTTGATCGCTCTGAAAAGATGCTGCAATATGCTCGTGCAAAGGCACCTGATTGTAAATTGATACTTGGTGACGTTCGCTTCTGTGAGTTGCCGACTAACTTTTATGCAGCTTTTTCAACTGGACTAGGCTTTACTCATATGTCGACTCTTGACGACTTACTAAGCACGTTCCGCAATACCTACGAAGTACTTCAGGACAATGGGCTATTTGTATTCGACCTGCGCTTACATGATGGTTATAACAGTGTTTGGAATGGCTCAATTGAAAGGGGTATTAATAATGGTTATGCTTGGGCTAAGAAAAAGCGATATAATCCGGAAAGTAGAGAGGGTCAAGTTGACATAACTGTTCTTGGTTTCTGGAAACGCATCCATACTATTTGGCCAGTCAGAGGGTATACAGCGGATGAGGTGAATTCAGCTTTAGGAGAAGCTGGTTTTACAGAGATTAGCATGTATAATTTCAGATCTGAAATTATGGATTTGGTAGCTCCTGACCCCAGCTGGAAGAGGATCGTACACTTCGTTTGTTACAAACGAGATGGCAATTTAGTGACAAATTAGCATCCGCAGCAGTTCTCAGTTGATAAGGATAATACAACGATGCCTACGGCATTAATTACGGGTGCTTCTTCGGGAATTGGGGCCGCCTTTGCTCAAGAATTAGCAAAGCGACAGTACGACTTGGTCCTGGTAGCTCGTTCTGTGACTAAGCTTGAAGAAATTTCTCAGCAGTTGCAGAATCAGCATAAAGTGGCGGTAGAAGTTATTACGCAAGATCTTGCTGCACCCAACGCGGCCAAAGAGGTTTTCGATGCAGTCAGTCATAAACATCTAATTATCGACTTACTAATCAATAATGCTGGATTTGGAGATTACGGCCTTTTCTCTGAGAGTTCAAGAATTAGGCAATTGGAAATGATTCAGCTCAATGTTCTAGCCTTAGTAGACTTAACCCACCAATTTCTGCCACTGATGAAAAAACGGGGGTTTGGAAGTATTATTAATGTTTCTTCACTTGCAGCCTTTCGACCTTTACCTTGCTTATCTGTATACGCAGCTACTAAGGCTTTTGTTCTCAGTTTCAGTGAATCACTCTGGGCAGAAAATCAAGAAGATGGAATTCGAGTGCTTGCGCTTTGTCCAGGAAGAACAGACACAGAGTTCTTTAAAGTAGCCCAAATGCCCCAGCAGTTTCCTCCGAAGAGCACGTTGAACTCCTCGGCAGATGTTGTTCGGAAAGCACTCAAGGCTTTAGAGGGTAATCGCTCTAATCTTGTGACCGGGTGGAAAAATAAAATCAAGGCTAATCTTTCTAGGTTTTTATCTAGAGAGGCATGGGTTAAGCTAAACACTCCCAAAAAAAATATTTCACGATATAAATAAGGGCTATCTTTAAGAGACTAGTAATACAGGTCAAAGTTTGACCGTACTTGCTTTACAGTTTGTACCGTTTCCTAAATGTGAAACTTGATTACAAAGAACAGCAGCTTGATATATTGCTTGAAAGTGTAGTTTCAACAATTATGACGATCCCCATCATTTGCATCAACAGCTGCGCTGAGAAAAATTTGATAGGAAGCTTTAACTAGAGATGCGTACCTTCTTCATCATCTGGATTGGTCAATTCGCCTCAATTTTAGGGTCTGGCATGACTAACTTTGCCATTACCATCTGGGCCTGGGAAGTCACAGGACTTGCGACACCTTTGTCATTGATTTTGTTCTTTACCCAAGCCTCTAAAATGCTCGCTTCCGCCTTTGGTGGAGTGCTGGTTGATCGCCTGCCTCGCAAACAGTTGGTGATTCTAGGGGATCTGGTGGCAGGACTCTCGACAGTTGCCATTCTTTTACTCTTTCGGGCGGGCCATCTGGAAATCTGGCATCTCTACTGCACTGGAGCTGTCAATAGTTTCTTTGGCTTTTTGCAGGGATTAGCCTATTCTACATCCTTATCCCTAATTGTATCAAAACAGAATTATACACGAGCGATTGCGCTCAATTCAATTCATATGTCTGGGTCTTTTATTCTGGCTCCTGTCTTAGCTGGGGGACTTTACTCCCTAATTGGTCTGATAGGTATACTTAAAATTGATATCGCTACTTTTATGATTGCGGTTATCACCCTCTGTGTAGTCAAAATCCCTCAGCCAGACCAGAGTGAAATAACGCGCCAAGATATTCAAACGATTTGGCAGGATTTAACCTTTGGCTTTCGATATTTGTTTCGTCATCTTAGTTTATTAGCCAGTTTTATCTTTTGGGTAGCCAACGGTTTAATTGACAATCTTAACTTCGCAATTCTGCCAACAATGCTATTAGCTCGCAGCGGCGATGATACATCTTTAGTAGGATTTATCTTTGCTAACTTCGGCATTGGGGGGTTACTTGGTGCAGCGACCATTAGTATCTGGGGGGGGCCCAAGCGTCGCATTCATGGTGTGTTGTTAGGTAGCGCTATCTGGAAGATAGGCTTAATCTTGCTATGTGTGACACAAGGAATGTTTTTTAAGACTACTGCTGCTTTGCTTAGCGGTTTCTCTTCTCCCTTTCCATACAGCTCTCATCAAGCAATATGGTTTTCTAAAGTAGAACCAGCTATTCAAGGTCGGGTTTTTGCTGCCTGTACTCTAATTGGTCAAATTCCTAGGTCTCTTGCAGCTGCGTGTGCTGGCATTCTAGCTGATAATTTTTTTGAGCCAGCAATGAAACCTGGCGGTAGTTTAGTTGATATCTTCGGTGATCTATTTGGAAACCAAACAGGTTCTGGTATGGCACTGATGATCACTCTGTGTGCCAGTTTTGGCTTGCTCGCTGCACTAGCTGGCTATGCTGTCCCAATACTACGCGATGTAGAGGATATCCTGCCAGATCATGAGAGCGTAGCGCGAACGAGTGCATAACGGGGTATGGTCACCTAAGCTTCGGGTGAAGAAAAAAGCGCGGAGTGAAGAAAAGGCGTAGTTTCAGATGAGAAAGAAAGTATCAAGGGACTACACCAATGGCACTAGCCTCCATTATCAGCGAGCGCTTGGGCAAGTTAGAGCTCTTTTCGGCTTCCCCAGAAGGGGCAGAGACGATGGTGAATGAGTTCGTTGCAGCCGAGTTCACGCTAGGCTGCAGCATTCTTCAAGAGCAATTACAAAAGCAGTTGGAAGCGGCTGAAGCCAAGTACTCAGGAGCGCGGCAGCGACGTTCAAAGCGATATCACACCCTGGTTGGTAGCGTGGAACTAACGCGGCGCATTTACAGTAGCAAAGGCGGTGAGTGTCTAGGTGAGCAGGCACTCGGACTAACCCCCAGACGGTTGGTTTAGCTCGGTGAAGGAATTGGGCTGTGCCCTGGGCGTTGGTCGTGAGTTTGCTAATGCCAATCGCCTGCTGGAACGGTGGAATGGGGTGAGTGTGGGCGAGCGTACTGTAGTGCCCCCCCCAAAATGATACTGTTGGCGAATGCAAACTTTAACTATCGGGAGCAAGTGAAGCGAAGCGAGAGACTTGGGTTTGGGCTTTGGGAATGCCTTGCCTCATACACTACTTTCTTTAAGTGCTACCCTAAATCCCCCCAATTTGTTCCTATGATGGATTGTAGGATAATTGAAAAGGTCCTGTAAGGACAATTGCTTTTTGCTTCTGAATCAAGGAGTAGCAACATGAACAAGAAAAATAACAACCGGATATCTTACACTGGTAAAGACATTTTGTTGGGCTGGATGTCCATAAGAAAACCTATGCTGTTGTTGCCAGAGTCAATGGAGCAATCGTTAAGCGGTGGACAACGGTAGCATCACCCCAGAAACTCTCTGAGCAGCTGTTGAAATATTTTAAGGGTGGGCGTATTCATACGGCATATGAGGCAGGCTTTTCAGGATTTTCTCTGCATCGCGAGCTAGAAAAGAATGGCATTCATAACTTGGTTGTCCATGCTGCTGGGATCGAGATTGCTGTCAATAACCGTGTGAAGACAGATCAACGAGATGCCGCTAAATTAGCGTCTCTACTTGAGTCTAAAAGATTAATCGGAATTCGCATTCCCACTGAGGCGGAAGAAAACCATCGACAGCTCACCCGAACCAGGCAACAGCTGGTCGAAGATCGGACGGCGGTTAAGAATAAGATTAGGATGAAGTTTCATCAGTTGGGGGTGATCGAAGCAGACGAACACCAGTCTATGAGTCATGTCTTTGTGAAAGAGCTGCTCAGTCGCATCTCCTCGAAGGAGTTTACCCTGGCCATTGAAGCGTATTGGCATATCTGGAAAAAACTGGATGAAGAAATCTCCAAGTTGGAGAAAGCGCTCAAGCAGCAAGCGAAGGCAGATCACAAAGAGTCCACCTATAGGTCTGCCCCAGGTGTGGGACCCTTATCAGCCCGAATTTTATCGAACGAACTAGGGGATATGACTCAATTTAAGAATGAACGTCAATTGTTCAGTTATACCGGACTGACGCCGAGCGAACATTCCAGTGGTGACATCATTCGCAAGGGGCATATTACCCGTCAAGGGAATAGCCGCGTCAGAGCCATCCTCATAGAGGTGGCCTGGCGGGCAATTGGAGAAGATACCGCCTTGGCTGCATTTTTTGCAAGACTTTTCCCACACACGGGCAAGAAACGAGCGATCGTTGCAGTCGCACGAAAATTGATCGGCAGAATTCGGGCCGCGTTTCAATATGGAGAGCCTTATCAAATCGGCGAGCCAGTGCTAAAAAATGGCGTTGCCTGAAATCCAATTGTGTAACGTGAGAAAAGAAAGGAGCAGATACTGACCCAGAATTTATCGATAGATTTTTCAGCTGTGACCGCGTGCATGGTTCTGTGGGTGATTTACCAACTACGTCATATTTGTTTGCGGCGCAGCCCCTTCACAACGAATGAGGAAAGTGTGGCGTCGTCATGACGATGACTACGGATGGTTGATTGTCGAGGAGATTTCTTGGCCAAACTGTTCTGAGTATTTTAAGGGCGGAGAAAATGATTAAGATTTTATACGTTTAGGCGGTCACCGTTGACTAATCCCATGGTTGAACCATGCCCATCTATCTCGAAAAGGTATTCATTATGGTTCCCTACTCGCCCAGAAAAAACTGACGCAATTCTTCCAAAATCAGCTCAGCACTGATGGGGCCATTCAGACCATTCCATTTGTAGAAGGTAGCAAAGTAAACCCGATTTTCTTGACTAGCAGTAAGGGACTGGGCAATTTCACTGGCTTGCCAATTCTGCTGAATCGCTTGCACCTGGTGTGACTCAACCCGCTGAGTTGCCGACTGATCGCCGGATGAGTCTGAGTTTTCTGGCCCCTCATCGACATCAGCATTCCAGCCCAGAACAATGATTATGTCAGCCTCATTCATGGTTTGCAGTGCTTCAATGGACATGAGCAGATTGGCCGCGTCAAGAGCATCAGGCGGCGGTGGGATGAGCTGAAATCCGATGCCGCTGAGCAATTCACCCAAATAGCTATCAGGCTTGACCACTAGAAATCCCTCGTCTGGGTTGTTGGCTCCCAATACCAGTAGATTTGGGTGCGTGGCGACCATATCGGCAAAGTCAGCCCGCACATCAGCAATGCGAGTCTCATGTTGCTGAATCACAGCCTCTGCTTTTTCACTCTGCCCCAGGGCGGTTGCCAGATCTCGCAGGCTCTCCTGCCACTTACCTTGATCGGTGCGATTTCGCCATAGGAGGGTGGGGGCAATCTGAGACAGCAGATCATAGTCGTCAGCATTGCGGCTAGCTTCGCCGATGATCAAGTCTGGCTGGAGGGCGGCTAGTGTTTCTAGGGAGGGCGTATGATCATCTCCCAGGTTTATAGGTTGAGTCGTGAGGCGATTACCCAGGTAGGGAATTTGCTTTGCTGGATTATCAAAGATGTCTCCTTGATGGAAATTTAGCGTCATCGTGGAAGCTACAGGCTGCCTATCTAGCGACAGCAGTAAATCCAGCATATGGAGGCTCAGGGTTACCACTTTCTGAGGTTCTCCACAAACCTCAGTTTCACCAAGATCATGCTCAATCACACGACAATCGGATGCTAGCGACTGGGGTGAAGCGTCCCCAATAGGGACATTCCCTGAGTCGTTTTGGTTTGCGGCAAGACCGCACCCTATGGCAAGGGTTGCCGTCAGAGTACTTAACACTAGCCAGCTAGCAATCCGATTCCAGGTCAGCATTGGTTTAATCCCAAGGAGCAAGATAGTGATTAGATGACGACATTGTCCACATTTGTTTAAACATCCACGATTCAAAACTCGACCGATACCGAACCAATAATCGTGAAGCCCTCACCAGGGTCAATTCTACTGTTCCTGCTATTACCAGTACTCTCGATATATTCAACGTCAAACAGATTGCGAAAATTTAAACCCGCTTGCCAGTTGTCGCGACGATAAGAAATGGCTGCGTTCGTGAGGAAGTAATCATCTACGGTAAAGCTATTCGCATTATCACCAAAGCGCTCATCCACGTAGTTAAAGCCCAGACCAAAGCCCAACCCTTCTAATGGCCCATTTTGGATATCGTAGGTGGTCCATAGATTAAAGTTATGTTCAGGCACGTTAAATAGGGTACTGCCCTCTAGCCCGCTATTGTCCTCTGTGATTTCGGCATCGGTGTAGGCATAGTTTGCGACCAGATTCCATCCTGGTAGAATTTCGCCGATTAAGTCAAGTTCAACCCCTTGGCTGCGCTGCTCGCCCGTAGCGATAGAAAAGTTGGGGAAATCGGGGTCCGGTGTGGCAACATTCTCAAGGGTCAAGTTGAAATAGGCAAGACTCGCTGCAAATCGACCATCTAAAAGTTCCGCTTTAGCCCCAACTTCAAACTGCTCACCCCGCTCCGGTTTGAGGATATCACCATCGATCGTAGTTGCAGTATTTGGCGCAAAAGAGCGACTGTAGCTGGCAAATAGAGACACTGCCTCAACGGGTTGATACACCAACCCAACCCTTGGGCTAAAGGCATCTTCTGAAAGGGAAGATTCGGACGCTGTTGGAGCAAAGAGGGATGGATTGGTAGTGTTTTCCTGCTCGAAGGTATCATAGCGAATTCCGAGCAGAAGCTTAAGATTATCCGACAGGTCTACCTGGTCTTGCAGATAGACGCCAAGTGCATCTATTTGACTCTCAGTATCAGAAATGATAGGAAGATCTGATGGATCTTGATCAGGGACGTTGCCATAAATCGGGTCAAAGATATTGAGAGGAACGGGCGCGAACAGATCACCTCGTAGCAAAGCACCATCATTTTGTCGGAATAGATCCACCCCCGCCAATAACGTGTGTCCAATGTCTCCTGTATTGAATTCGGCGACGAGATTCGTCTGCAGATCAAAGTTTTCTAAAGGAGGATCATCATCTCCTAAAAAAGCGGTGGCTCGGAGTAAATCTCCTGTTGCCTCGTCGAATGCTAAAAAGGCAAAGGAAGAAGTATTTAGAGATTCAAAATCAATCTTGTAGTAGCTGAAAGCGTTTCGCAATGTCAAGCTATCGCTAAGGCGATGCTCGAGGGCATATCCCACTCGTGTGGTTTCATTATCGGAAAAATCCCCAGGTTCCCCTAATGCCCGATCGAAGGGAATGTCGGCGACTTCATCACCGATCGCAACTAGACCAAAATCGGCAGGACGCTCTTCATCAAGATATTCCAAATAGATGCTTAAATCGGTGCGCTCATCAATTTGAGCACTCACAACAGGTGCGATGAAAACGCGCTCAACATCGGTATCAAAATCTCGAAAGTAGTCTTCAGTGCTATAAGAAGCGTTCAAGCGATAAAGCAGGCGAGCATCCTCTGTGAGAGGGCCAGAAATATCGATAGTCGGATTGATTAGCTCTCGATTGCCGCCTCTGAATGCAATTTCATAGAACGGTTCACTCAATGGCTGTTCGGTGACCAAGTTAACCACACCACCCGGCTCAGTGACACCAAATAAGATGGCAGCGGGTCCTTTGAGCACCTCAATCTGCTCAATATTGGAGAGATCTTGAGAACTAATCGCACCAGCACCACCAAAGGTGAGTCGAAAGCCATCCCGCAATACGGAGGCGTCCTCAAAGCCCCGCACGTTAAGTCGCAACCCTGTCCCATCATTACCGCTTCTAGAAGGCGTGACGCCGCTAACATTCCGCAGGGCATCATCTAACGCAGTCACCTGCTGGTCTTCAAGCACCTCCTGGGGAATCACCTGAATCGATTGAGGAATATCCCGCAGTGGCGTATCGGTACGGGTGCCTGTGGTGGCTGTCGACTCAAAATAGCGACTCCTTTCTTCGCCAGTCACCACCAATCTCAATGGATCATCTGCGGTCCCTGTCTGGGCAACGCCTGGTGTTAGGGTTAATGTCAACCCGGTGGCGGCTGTGCTGACCTGAGCTGTTGGGGCTGCATCTGTTCCAGTAATAACTACTTGCACCTGCTCCCCCGACACCTCGGTTACTTGTACCAGGGCAATCCCCTCAGCTGGTTCAAACTGCTGGAACTCGTCACCCTCCGGCAGCGCCAGCACCGCATTGGGGATCTCAGTAATTAGGGCATTGCCAGATACTGTAGTGTTTGACGTGGCTAGCTCACCGCCAGCTGTTTCTAAAGTTACTTGCAAACCTGACTCAGTTGCTTCTAGGCGCACATCTATGATTTGTAACTGTGAGGCTTCGATTTGAGCTATCCATTCGGTAACAGTGGTGGCAGGTTGATCAATATTTGAGGAAAGAGAGGAAGAGGTAGGAGCGGCAGTTTGTGCATCAGGTTGATGCTGGGATAAGGTGGCCTCTGCAAAGATAGTCTGCCAACCAAACATGGCCAGTATAGCGAGCGACAGATCTAAAGCCTGCGATGAACTTGCCATTGTACCTAATTCCTCACATTTTTTGTAAAATTCAATGAAACCATATAGCTAACTCAATAAACCTAAGAGCATGACTCAATAACATGGTCCTAGATGTTGAACTAGAAGAGAATTATTCTTAATTAGAATAAAGCAAAAGTTCGTCTCTTTCAATGCACATTCCGCAGGTCAGGTCACAAAATCAGCTAATTTAAGTAGCAAGGTGCAATTAAGTATAAGACGATCGAAACTGTCAGAACTGAGTCTCCAAAATTGAGTGCTGGCCATCGTGCTGGAAAGCTAGAGGGTACCCCTAAGCACTACCCTGTTTACCTTTTATGGATTGCCCTCACTGCCCATCAACCTGTGTTTCGATGCTACAACGTTAGACCAATCTGGGCTATATCATGTTTCGCTGTAAAGCCTGCCGCCGCACCTTCAATGAGCGCGCGGACAATCCTTTCAACTTTGCAGTAGACGAAGCGGGAAACTTTTTGAGGCTACGAAGACAAATGACAGAGTTCGTGTCCCTATCTGAATTTCTGGCTGCATAAGAATAAGGGGATGGGAGATATAGTTTTTATGACAGTTGGAGATAATTTGGCGATTCAGATCTGACATTTTGGAGCAGGGTGCAGCGTTTTAGCCGCGCACCAGACCCTGGAAGACGTTAGAATACCCTTGCGATAAATTAATTGAGAATTAATCCTAGGAACAGGGTAGTGCGAATCATAGATGATTTGGCCGATTGTCGATATTGCTCTCAGGTCTCTAAGCTTAGTGGCGAAGACCCCGTTGGCTCTGCCCCGCAGGTCGATCATTGGCTGCTGGTAGAGCTGCCCCAGCCCTGGCCCATCTCAATGTTTACCGAAAATGCGATTATTAGCCAGAGCATTCCCCTGATTAAAAAGCTGGCTTTTAAGCGGGGGGTGATGGTCAGGCCAGTTGCGATCTCGCCAGACCCTGACTACTCTAAACCGGGTTTTGCCCGAGTTATCTACTACCGCCGCCCTGCCCAACAGTTTGCTCAATACACCAAACAAGAGTATGTTGTACCAGATGATCGGGCGGCCTCGTTAGTGCTGACTCTGTTGAAAAATCTGTCAAACAAAGCTCCAAAGCTGTCCCAGTTCGCCGCTTGTCAACAAGCCTCCCAGTCCCTGCGGGAAATCCGGCAGTGTTGCAAAAAAACGGCATCTTTGGCGATCTGAGGGTAATCTGAAACGTCATCGATCGCACATACCCGTATTCCATGACTTCCTCAGAACCGTTCAAGTGGCGTCATTTCAAACCCGAGATCATTCTGCTGAATGTCCGGTGGTATCTGCGCTATAGCTTGAGCTACCGGGATTTGGAGGA
>JBCCRZ010000169.1:0-10196 GCA_039200855.1 Cyanobacteria bacterium P01_D01_bin.44
GTTGAGCCGGTTTTCAGAGAGGGTACTCACCGGCAAATTATTGACAAGATCGTTGAGATTGGGACGCTCAGCATAGCGGTAGGTCGCATCCCAGCTGGCTTCATCGGCGGCGGCGGCGGCCAGGCTATCCAACACTTCATTCAGCGCCGCCTGCACTCGCTGGGTATCCCGATTGACTCGGGCAGTTTCTAACTGTTTGAAGCTATGGCCGAGGAATAGGCTTGCGATCGCAAACTGACACCCAAGCAGCACCACAGCCACCAGGCCAACCACACCCAGTATTTGGAACCGCAGCCCAGAAAAAGGCGACGCCTGACACGCAGCGCTTAGTCGATGCCTAAAACCCATGTTTGCCTGTGATCGCTACTTCTTAAGTCTGGCTTGTAACACCTTAAGTTTCTTTCACAAGCGAGAGAATATGGTGAAAACTTTGAAATTTAGCGGCCTGCCAAATTCCAAAATTTTCCCTGGGAATCGGTCTTTTTAAGGTTGGGAATGCTATAAGCGAAGAAATACAGAAAGTTTACCCACGTCATGCAATGGCCGGGTGTGCTACCTTCGCAAAATTGATAGCTTAGTTGTTTACACACCCTTAATCAAGGAGACCTCTCATGATTGCAGTGGCTCAGGCTCGCCCGAGCGAAAGAGCAGAGTTTATCAAACGCACCTACCTGCATCTTGCAGGCGCGGTCGGTGCCTTTATCGTGGTTGAGTTTTTACTATTTCAGCTGGGCATCGCGGAGATGCTGGCTCGATTTGCCTTTAGCGGTCGGCTCGGTTGGATAGCTCTCTTGGGCGGGTTTGCCCTGCTGGGCTACCTCTCTAGTGGGATGGTTGCTAAAGCCGATGATGTCAATACGCAATACAAGGGCCTCGGCATCTATGTGATTGGTGAAGCGATCATTTTTGCACCCCTTTTGTATGCAGCAGCGTTCTTTTCAGGTGATGCAAGTTTGATCCCCACTGCGGCGATCATCACCCTGTTTATGTTTGCCGGACTCACAGCCATTGTGTTTACCACTGGCAAAGATTTTAGCTTTTTGGGCGGCATCTTGAAAATTGGCGGCATGGTCGCCATGGGACTGATTGTCGCCAGTCTGGTGTTTGGCTTTAGCCTGGGTGTTTTCTTCGCTTTTATAATGGTTGCCTTTGCTTCGGCAGCGATTTTATACCAAACATCGCGAATTATGAAGCATTATGCGACCCATCAATATGTCGCTGCGTCCTTACAGCTGTTTTCCTCAGTGATGCTGCTATTTTGGTATGTATTGCGTATTTTGATGTCTTCGCGACGCTAATTTACGAGGCTAAACTATCAGTAACATAGTCTTATATCTATACCCAAATAGTTCAAAAGCGGGGGCAAACTTGCCCCCGCTTTTCTTGTTGCTCCATCTCCATAATACGCTGCAAATTGTTAGATAACAGAATTTTATTTGGCTTCTATTGATATCGACTTTGAGGAAGAAATTTTCCCTAGCAAACTGATCTCTTGATGAAGGTTAATCACCTAATGCCAAACGGATTTGAAGCTGCACATTATTTGCCCTCCGGCTATCGCCGTCCCCGCGAGCTAAGCTCGCCGCTTTGCTAGAACCAAGGGGGAACTGCAGGGGGTTTCGATATGTGCTGCTTCATGTGGAATGAGTACAAGCACCAGGGTCTCTCTCATTAGAAACTCATTTTTGATAGCGGCAGTAGACGGTTAAGTTTTTATCAGAGAAGGAAAGGGGAGACCTGATCAGCGATCTTCCTGGAGCGTCCCCACCAAAGCTAATATCTCCTGACCAACTGCTTCGTAGTCTTGCCAGCCCAGCTCAGCCCGTGGGTCTTTGACGGCATACACCGGTAACCCTGCCATCGCCGCTTTTTGAAAGGCCGCAAACCGACGAATGCCTTGTTCAAAGATGGGAATATCAGCTTCTTTAAGGAGTGCTTTGACCTCATCCCCGGCGCGGCTGGGTTTAGGGGGAATGGAGGTAATCAAAATGCGGTAGTGGTCGGTGCTGATGGCCTTGAGGTATTCAATCGTCAATACCAAAGCATCGAGGGAGAGGATATCGGGCATGGTGGGCAACACCAGCAGATCACAGGTATTGGCCAGCGCCGATAGATCATTTGAGGTGGGCCGGGCCTGGGTGTCGATCACCACGTGCGTGTAAGTTTCGGCTTGATTACCCGCCTGCCATTCGTCTAGCACATCAAAGGGCAGCTCACCCCGACTGGCCCAGCCCAGTGCCGAGCGGTTGGGGTCGGCATCAATCAGCAGCGTTTTGGCCTGCCCTTGCAAAAACGCCGCCAGGTGAATCGCCGTCGTCGTCTTACCGACGCCGCCCTTAAAGCTGGCTACTGTGATAATCATGGACGATAAGTCTTCACAGAATATGTGAGAGTTAGATAGCAAGCCTAACGAAATCAGAACCATGGGGCAAGCATCTGTCACCCTTGATTTATCGAATGCGATCGCAACCCAGCAGCTGGGCGAAAAACTCGGACGCTGCTTACCTGCCGGGACCGTACTCTTGCTCGAGGGCGCCCTGGGCAGCGGCAAGACCACCCTAGTCCAGGGGTTAGGGGCAGGGTTGGGCATTCTAGACAGCATCGACAGCCCAACCTTCACCCTGATTAATGAATACCTGAAGGGTCGGGTACCGCTATACCACGTTGATCTGTATCGCCTCTCCCCCGAAGAGACAGATGCTTTATCCCTGGAAACTTACTGGCAAGGCGAGGAAGTAGAACCCGGCATTCTTGCCATTGAGTGGGCTGAGCGACTACGCTATTTGCCAGAAAACCCGATTCGAGTGGCGCTTACTTACGATGAAAAAGGGGGACGGCAGGCTGAGATTTGGGGTATCGATGAGGCACAGAAGGCAATAATTTTGGGAGAATAAATTCATTTCGGAAAATAATGTTGATGTTTGGATCGGGTTTATTGCAAACATCTTGCACTGGGCGCACGCCGTGACGCCCCTACAGGTAACCCGTAACCCACCCGACCTCCCTTTCACCTTTCACCTTTCACCTTTCACCTTTTACCTTTCACCTTTCACCTTTCGCCTTTCACCCTCTACCCTCCACCCTCCACCCTCCACCCTCTACCCTCCACCCCAATGAACTATTGGCTGATGAAATCTGAACCCGATGTCTACAGCATCGACGATCTGAAACGCGACGGCGATGAGATTTGGGACGGGGTTCGTAATTATCAAGCGCGGAATTTTTTAAAGTCCATGAAAGTGGGGGATATCGCCTTCTTTTATCACTCCAACACCAAACCGCCTGGGATTGCCGGACTGATGAAAATTAGCGATGTGATGGTGGTAGATCCCACCCAGTTTGATGCCTCAAATAAATATTACGACCCCAAATCTGCCCCTGATGCCCCCCGCTGGCACACCGTCACCGTGAGCTATGGCGAAACCTTTGACCACTACATCTCCCTCGATCAGCTCAAAGAAAATTTTGACCCCGATGAGCTGCAGGTCGTTAAACGCGGCAATCGGCTGTCCGTGATGCCGGTGGAGGCGTCCATCGCCAAACGGATCCTTGCCCTAGCGAAAGCTTGAAAACGAGCTAAGGCCCTTGCAACCCAATCAGTCCCCACGCTAATCCGTTTCCCCTTACCCATTTCCCTGTTTAACTGGGGTTGGATTTTTGTGTGGTCCCCTAAATCGGTCAAGATCGCAAAACGCTCACTTCCCCGGTGTACATATTGACCACCAGCGTTTCACCTGCGAAAGACCTTTGCTTTAAGCGCTCATCCAACAAGTGATAAAGCTTTTGGATTGCCTGGGTGTTATGACTGGTCAAAACGCGCTTAGTCCCCCCCTCCATCTCTAGCGAAAGGCCATATTTCCCTAATTTTTTCTCCCCAATCAATAGGTAAAAAACTAGAAAGGACGTCAGGCTCAATACGGCCATGCCCAGGCCAATAGCCCGGATGGCTAAAATCAATGGACTAAAGGCTAAAATCAGCCCTGCAACCAGCGCTGTCAAGCCCAACAGTTTTCTGGTCTTGTACTGGGCATCTAATCTTTTTCTGCGGAGCGTAATCACCTCTAAAGAAGAGATGTTTAGCAACGGGTAAACCCTATCTCCGTAAAGTAAATCGGTGGCATTAAGCAACACCTCATCCTGGTAAGACTCAACGATATAGGAGATTGGCTCAGGAGCAGAGGGGTTAGTTGGGGCTAGCGTTCTTTTTGCTATCGGCAGATCGCCTAACCCTTGAAACTGATGGATATGGTGACTAATCATGGAACACCCTGAGTAATGCCATACAGAAAACATGGCCTGAAAAAATGGCCTTGAAATCCGTCTTTAAAGCACACTGATCCGAGAAGAAAGCTAAACAGAACTCTAACAGAGCACAATCAGAAAAGCCTAATTCAACAAGCCTAATCTCTGTCTAGCCGTCTTCCTAGAAAATAGCTAAAGTCCACGACCGATAAATCAGAGCATTTGTTCCAATTACAGAACGGAAGTCAGCTGAGTTGCCGGGAATAATGAAAAAGCACATGATGGGGCTCAGGCCGATTTCCAGGTTTGATAGTGGGCTATTAAAACGGTATAGGCATTTGACAAAGTCTCACCAAAGGTGATTAGCCCTTCTTCGTGGCCTGCCATAACCAAAGTTTGCGATCGCAACGACTCCGTTCGTGCCTCTGAACTCTGCAACAACCGGGCCATTTCCCGCGCCATCTCTGGGGTGCCATAGGGAACCGTTGCCGCCGTGGTCGGCACTTGATGCATTAAGGTTTGCCACAGCTCGGCATGGTGCACATGGATGATCGCCTGCGTTTTAGGGATAACCTGATAAATCACCGCATGGGTTAAAGCTTCGGAAGATGCCTGGATGGGACCTGAGCAAGATAGCCAGTTGCGATCGAGATCAAACGCTTTCACGGTGGCATAGTGCTCTGGAGTAAGGGTCGGCAAATGCCCCGTCTGGGTGCCTGAAATAATAAAAGCTGAGGACTGTTGAGATAAACGCTGGCTAATATTGCCAAACCCAATCCCATTGGTATACTCGCCTATCAACCCCAGGCGGTATAGGGCATCGCGGTAGTGGGTGAGGTTGCTCACTTGGGCCTGGGGCAACGCCAGCGTTCGTACCCAGTTGCACTGATACTTGATACAGCCTTCGTCAATCATGACTATGTTGGGTTAGGGAGGCTGGGTTAAGGAGGCTGGGGCAAGGGGCATTAATGGGTGTGCCTAAACCCCATCCAGTTTGAAAACTTGAGGTTTTGCCAACAGGCAAACAGATTGGGCAATTCCCGCAGGGCAAACTACCGGTCTGGATGTGGACGAGGTTTATTTATCATTACATCATGTCAGCCAACCTTAAATCAGGTCCAGCGATCAGTTGTCCGAGCAATTTCAATCCTTCGGGTGTGGCCTCAACACAGTTCTCGGTTATCCGAAAATGAACACCGTCAGCGCCACCAGCAGCAATCAGCAAATCGCTCAAAAGCACCCAGCCGTCATCTGGCCCAATTTTGAGCAATCCTTGACTGTAACGTTTGCTGATATCCCGAAGTCGCTCGGGGGATATGGCTTCGTGGACAACCGCTTTAACCCAAACATCAAACCCTTTAACGTCAGGATGACGACGGCCAAAACCGGCACTCAAATGGGTGAAGTAGCCAATGATTTCGGCATCAGTCAACGTCGGCAGACGTTGAAGCATGGCTTGCTTGAGATTCTCAAGCAAGGGAACGCCAAGATGGGCTTCTAAAGCTTGAATGGCCGTTTGATGATTGGGCTGAAAAAGGCCAGGAGCCGTCTGCATAATTTGATCAAACTGATCGGGGCCAAGTTTTTGTCGCAACTGAGAAAATGCCAGATCGTTCAAGATCAGACTACCGTCACCATAACTGAAGTCTTTACCCAGCTCTAATCCGGATGCTGAGAGATATTGCCCCACTGCATGCAGGGCGACCATCACTGACTTATCTGCAACAGCTTTTTCTGCTTCTCTTGCTGCCGAACTCATCAAGGGCTCTGCTAGCGGCTGATTCTCTTTTGGCGGCTGCTTGCCTGGCCTTAATTGAAACCAAGACAGCCAGGTAGACCAAAGATGCTCGAAACGTGAGGATTGCGCTTTCGTCGAAGGGCTATTGCCCTCGTGGGGCATCAATGCAGCATGAACAGATTGAACAACAGCTTCTTTGAGTTCGAACATGCCAGATCTTAAATGGATGGAGGACAGTAGACATGGAGAGCAATTATGAGTAAAACCTTAAGAAAAGCAACATTTCATGACATCAACAGAAGAAACCCGTTTGAAATGCACTCCTCAACAGCTTTCTACAGCCAGTTATGGATAGACAGTTGAGCCTATACACAAGACACTCAACATTTCAACTCATTCAGCGGGAGTTAACAATAGTTTGTATAGATTTATTAATAGAATAAACCTCCTGAAAAAGCAATTAAATTATGAGAACAAAAAATAATCTGAAATATTACTTTACAAAAGTGGTTAACCCTCGTCAGTCATAACGACGGCGCTTATCTGTGATATCAAGGGTCGCCCAGGTCCTTTTCGCTAGCCTGTATAACGCTTAGCCAAGTAAATAGGAGGGTTTTCCACCATGAGTGAAGCTGATGGCGTTTTTTATGTAAATGGCATCATTATTCTGGCGTTAGCTGTTTCGCTGTTGTATCTGGCTCGAGCGAAGAAAGCATAGGGATTTTTGAAGGGTCTTTTATAGCTAATACCAAACAGATTTGAAGCTGCACATTATTTGACCCCCGGCTATCGCCGTCCCCCTTACCTTACGCTTTAGCGCATGCCCGAAGGGCTTTAGGGGGACTACAGGGGGTTTCGATAGGTGTAGCTTCATGTGGATTGGGATAACGGACTAATGATGGGGGCTGATCCCATGGCAGCCTGTCCCTTTACAATTCCTCAAATATTTGGGGGATCAATCTCCGTAAGATAGAGGATGGTGTGTTTAAAAATTATCCGTATTTATCCGCATTTAAACTATTTGGGAGAGGTTTGGGATGGTCAGTTCATTTACCAATTTTGGGCAAAATTTGGGAACCCAATCTTTTGATGAAACCGAGCCATTGCGGTTGTGGCAACCCCACACAGAAGACGAATGTGATGTGATCATCCGAGCCGTGTACAAACAGGTGTTGGGTAATATCCACGTGATGGATAGTGAGCGGTTGATCACAGCCGAATCCCAGCTTAAAAACGGCTCATTAACAGTGCGGGGTTTTGTTCGTCAGGTCGCAAAGTCAGACCTCTATCGGGCTCGTTTCTTTGAACCCTGCTCCCGCAATCGATTTATTGAACTCAATTTTAAGCACCTTTTAGGGCGCGCCCCTGACACCTATGACGACATTGCCCACCACAGCCATCTGTTAGAAACCGGTGGATGGGATGCTGAGATTGATGCTTACCTTGACAGTGATGAATATCAACAGGTGTTTGGGGAAGATACCGTCCCTTATTATCGGGGACAAAAAACTCAAACGGGTCAGAAGCTGGTAGGTTTTACCTATCTTTTTGAGCTCATGCGAGGGGCCGCTAGTAGCGATAAAGATGTGCAGCAACGCGCCCGACTTAATCAGCCTATCATGGCTAACATGGCCAGCCGCATTCGGCCAATGAGTACACCCTTGGGTGCTTGGCAACGGCCTCTGGTAGCAAGTCCTCGCCAGCCTATCAGCACGTCATCCGTCAGCATACCCGTTGTCAGTACACCCTCCATCAGCCCGCCGCCGTCCATTCCAATATGGCAGTATTCTAGTGCCGTTGCCTATCCAAGCTCTGGATCAACGCCTAAAGATAAATTAGGGACACAACCCTTTGATGAAACCGCCCCAGTCCGCTTATGGCAAACCCATGCCTCAGAGGAGGACTTCGACATTGTTATCCGAGCGGTGTATAAGCAAGTGTTGGGTAACACCCATGTGATGGACAGTGAACGGCTGATAACCGCTGAATCTCAGCTTAAAAATGGCGAATTAAGTGTTTGTGAATTCGTTCGCCAGGTGGCGAAATCAGATCTCTATCGCAGCCGCTTTTTTGAACCCTGCTCTCGCAATCGATTTATCGAACTCAACTTTAAACACCTTTTAGGACGTGCCCCTGAAGGGTATGACGACATCGCTCACCATAGCCACCTGTTAGAAACCGGTGGTTTTGAGGTAGAAATTGATGCTTATCTTGATAGCGACGAATATCAACAGGCATTTGGTGAAAACATCGTTCCTTATTATCGAGGGCAAAACACCCAAACTGGTCAGAAGTTAGTAGGCTTTGCCCACCTCTTCCAATTGTTGAGAGGGGCCGCCAGTAGTGATAAAGATGCACAACAAAACGCACGGCTCAATCAGTCGCTGATGGCTAACACGGCTAGCCCCATTAAGCCAGTGAGCGCATCTGCTACACCTTGGCAACCCCTCCTTGAGGTTAAATTAGGGCAAAGAACTGACACACTTAGTACACCAGGGGGTAGAGATGTTAAGACAATGTTGGCATCCGTCCTAAGTACGCCAACAGGGTATACTGCGGTTCCCACGTGGGTTGCCCCGGCTTCTTCTTTCACCATGCCCTCTGGACAGACCGAGACAAAGTCCGAGGGTCCTGCACCAGAACATATTTCCGATACGATTGCCCAACAGCAATATCAATCAGCGTATCAGCCCTTTAAAGAAGTCTATTTGCCTTTCACAGATCAGAATCTCGTTGAGTGTTTTTCCAATGCCTCTGCTGATGACATTGAAATTGTTATTCGGGCAGTCTATCGACAGGTGCTGGGCAACGCCCATGTGATGGAGAGCGAACGACTTGTTAGCCCCGAGTCTCAGCTTAAAAATGGCACACTCAGCGTGCGTGAATTTATCCGCCAGGTAGCTAAATCTGAGCTGTATCGGTCTCGCTTTTTTGAAAACTGCTATTGGTACCGGGCAATTGAGCTGAACCATAAACACCTGTTAGGTCGAGCCCCCCAAAGCTTCGAAGAAATGAAAGCCCACAGTGCAGTGCTGGATACGAAGGGGTATGAGGCTGATATCGATAGCTATCTCGATAGCGACGAATACCAAACTATATTTGGGGAAAATATTGTTCCTTACTATCGAGGCTATACCACCCAGCCAGGACAAAACATGTTGGCATTTACCAACATGCTCAAATTGCTCAAGAGTGCCTCTAGCAGTGATAAAGATTTAACTGGCGGCAACAAACCGCGTTTAACCAAAGCGATTATTGACAAGAGCCCCTACGGCAAGCAAAAGGTTCAAAATGTCCAAGCTCTCATAACCGAGGCGTTACGCGCCACCACACTGTCCGATGTCTCGTCTACCTCAGCGACGAGTCCTGCTTTTGTGGCAGATCAGGCCTTGCAAATGCAATTTGATGAACAAGAGGCCTTGATTCATACGCTGCAAGCGCAGCTTTCTGATTTGAAGCCTTTATCTGTCATTGGGTCTGCCATTACCCGTCAAAGCCAATGGTCAGCATCGTCTCCTAATGGTAGCGGCACCCATGGTGAAGGTCAGCCCCAAAGTGCGGTGGCCACGGTGGCCCCAAATATCTCGGCTAGCAGTCTACAACAAAAGATCGATGATCAAGCTGCCATGATTGAGCAACTCAAACAAGAGATCGCCGATGCAAGACCCCTGGCCACCATTGCAGAAGCTCGCTTAAATAAGTGGCGGCAAAAGAGTTTCGGATAAGTAGTTTGGCTTAATCTAGAACAGCAGACATTTAGCTTCCCCACATCGGCCCCCAACCCCCCAAATCTGAGCTTAGATAAGTGTTTGCCCAGCTGGTCTCCTCCAGGGAGGGGAAGTCTCTGCTCAGGCCTGAGCCATATAACAAGTGTATACATCAGCCCCCTTCTACCGCTCTGCTCTTATAGCCCAAGGGCATTTAAGAAAGGTAGAAGGGGAGAAATCTTTAGGTCCATAAAAAACAACAGTGGGAGATTCCAGGTTAGAACCTCCCACTGTGAGCTAACTCAAAAGTCAGCGATGTCTCATATCAAGTCGCTCTCGAGGTCTGAGCCTACGAGAGGGAGTTGATCACATAGTCAACGAGTGCGTTGTACTCGGTCAATGCCTGAGCAGACATATCACGAGGCGCACAACCGCGGTTACGAGCAAAGCTCAGAGCTGCCACATAGGGAGGGGTGGGTAGACCCAAGGTGCGATACACTTCACGCTGA
>JBCCRZ010000170.1:0-10182 GCA_039200855.1 Cyanobacteria bacterium P01_D01_bin.44
AAGCTTTGGGCGATTACGAGCCATCATCGCTTTTTCATCAGTAAAGATGACCTGTCCTGAGTGCGATCAGCGATGTGGCCAAAACGATAGCAGGGCAACTGGCCGCTGGGTATCAATGTCACGAATGGATAGGCACAGGAATTCTGACTTCGGTGCCAGCCCCTTTGTATAGCAAGCCGCACAAAGCTTTAGGCGGCTTGCGAGCCACCATCGCTTTTAGTGCCAATGGGTTTACTTTTACGGTGTGTCGTAAGCGATGTGGCCAAAACTATATTTAAAAAAAAGGAGAGCCGTGAAAGCTCTCCCTACCATCAGGGTGCATCTACATAACATAGTTGTACCCTATAGGGATGGGGGGTGTCACCCCCCACAGTGCTATTTTGTGTACTTTTTCTAGAATTTCAGCCAAATCAAGGCGCTTGGGATGGGCTTTCTATCCATTTAACTTCTTGCCCAGCATCTGATTGGTCAATTTCGGATCAGCGCGACCACTGGTGCGCTTCATCACCTGGCCCACAAAGAAACCTTGTAGTTTCTTCTTGCCTGCTCGGTACTTAGCCAGCTCATCGGGGTGGGCGTTAACCACTTCATCAATGATGCCCTCAAGCTCAGCCGGATCTGAAATTTGGATCAGGCCCTTTTTCTCGATCAGGGCTTTGGGCGAGCCGCCGTCCTTGAGCAGCTCTGGCAAAATATCCTTAGCAATCTTGTTGCTAATCGTACCTTTCGCGATCAGCTGTGTCATCTCCGCCAGGCCATCGGGTTTTAAGCCGATGGCATTAATACTGAGTTTCTCAGCATTCAAATAGCCAGCGATGTCGCCCATAATTAAGTTGACAGCCGCTTTTGCATCTGCTCCGGCAGCCACTGCTGCTTCAAAATATTCAGCTACACTGCGATCGTCAGTCAGTACCCGAGCATCGTAGGCAGACAGCCCCAGACCTTCCTCATAATGGTGTCGCTTTTGCGCAGGCAGCTCTGGCAACTCGGCTTGCCAGGCTTCAAGCTGGGCCTTAGAGACCTCGATCGGTGGCAGGTCAGGCTCTGGGAAGTAGCGATAATCGCTGGAGCCTTCCTTAGAGCGCATACTGATGGTGCGCTGTGAATTTTCTTCCCAAAGTCGCGTCTCTTGCACGATCGGTTCACCGGCCTCAATGGCTGCGATCTGGCGTTCGATCTCATGGTCAATCGCCCGCTGAATCGCGTTGAAGGAGTTCATATTCTTGATTTCAACCTTCGTGCCAAATGCCGCTTGTCCGACAGGGCGTACAGAAATGTTTACATCACAGCGCAGCGACCCTTCCTGCATATTGCCGTCACTGACGCCCAAATAGCGTACAATCCGTCGCAGCTCTTGGGCGTATTCAGCTGCCTCTTTACCCGTGCGCATATCGGGCTCTGAGACAATTTCTACCAAGGCGACCCCTGCCCGGTTATAGTCCACCAGAGAATACGCCGAACCCGCTAACCGATCGCTGCCCGCATGCACTAGTTTGCCTGCGTCTTCTTCCATGTGTAAGCGAGTGATGCCGATTTTCTTGCGCTCGGATTTGCCATCCTCGACGATTTCGATCTCTAACCAACCGTGCTCGGCAATGGGCAAATCAAACTGCGAGATCTGATAGTTTTTGGGCAGGTCTGGATAAAAATATTGCTTACGATCAAACTTGCTGTAGGGGGCGATTGTGCAGTTGAGGGCCAGCCCTGCTTTCACCGCATATTCCAACACTTTTTCATTGAGCACCGGCAGTACCCCCGGCATCCCCAGCACAATTGGATCGACGTGGGTGTTGGGCTCAGCCCCAAACTCAGTCGAGCTGGGGGTAAAAATTTTGGTCGCGGTGCTGAGCTGACAGTGGGTTTCTAAGCCGATGACGGCTTCATACTCAATTTTTTCTGGCTTAGTTTTTACAGGGGCCGCAGCTGTCATGATCTATCAAAGATAGTGGATGCATCCTATTGTAGCGGTTATGGGCGGTGGGTTAAGGGTTATAGGGCCGCTCATTTGAGTGGGTGTTTAAGAGAATCGTAGGATGAGCTAAACACCTGTCTTACCGAAAAGTTTCCAAAATGACCCAAATTCCTACACCTCCCCCTGACCCCGCATCTGAAACAGGCCAGTGGCACATTGCCCAGGATGGCTCAGGGCAGTGCAAAATTGTGACCCAGGCTGAGCTAGCCAAACTATCCGATGAACAAAAGCAGGCCGCTTGGGGACCCTTTAAAGACCAAAATGAGGCCATCGCCCGTCGAGTGGGCCTCATCCGGGCGGGTAAATGCAAACCGGCTTAGAAACGGTTGGATAAAGCCGTGGATTCGCGATCGCGAATCATATCGCTGAGCACTTCGATGGCTTCGGTATACTGAGGGTCCACCGACGTCCCAATTTTCTCGAGATCCTCAGCCAATAGCTCACGCTCCTCGTCAGAGAGCTCTACGACAACATCGGGTTCGATACCTAACTCGTTAATATCCCGACCGCTGGGGGTCAGATACTTGGCAACGGTCACCGCTAAGCCAGAGCCATCGGTCAAGCCGCGCACCGACTGCACCAGCCCCTTACCAAACGTCTTAGTGCCCACTAAGATAGCCCGATCATTATCTTGCAGTGCCCCAGACAAAATTTCGCTGGCGCTGGCTGAGCCCCCATCTATCAGCACAACCACTGGCTTATCCGTCAGTGACTGATTGCTGGCCGCATTTTCATCCACCACCCCCTGACGGTTGACCGTCGAGACGATGGTGCCTTTATTGAGCCACATCTGAGCAATATCAATGCCAGCATAAAGCAACCCGCCTGGGTTTGAGCGCAGGTCGAGCACATACCCCGTCACCTCCCTATCTTCTAGAGCTTGAATCGCTTCGCGCATTTCATCTGCGGCATTGGCGCTAAATTGAGTCAAGCGAATATAGCCCACCCCGCCCTCTGGGCCTGTTTCATAGGAATAGCGCACTGGATGAATCTCAATGCGGGCACGGATCAAATTGAAATCAAGTGATTCGTCCTCGCGCTCCAGGGTTAGGGTGACCTCAGAGTCAACAGGCCCTCGGATCATATTGACCACGTCGTTGAGCTCTATCCCCTCAACCGGCTGACCATCAATGGCACGGATCATATCGCCCGAGCGTATCCCAGCCTCAAAAGCAGGGGTCTGCTCAATGGGAGACACCACCACAATCTCGTTGGTGTCTTCGTCTTGGGTAATCTGAATACCCACCCCGGTCAGCTCACCCGAAGTGTCAATCTGGATGTCGCGATACTCTTGAGGATCTAGGAAACGGGTGTACGGATCATCGAGCTGCTCGAGCATTTCACGAATGGCCACGTAGGCATCTTCGCTGTTTTCGTATTCTCGATTGAGGTACTCAGTGCGGATGGCCTCCCAATCTTGGGAATTAAACGTTTCATCCACATACTCACGGTCAATCAGCTGCCAGACTTCATCAATGATGCTTTTAGGACCTTCCTGGAGAAATGCTTGCTCTTGGGAAAGCTGGATGCCAGCGCCGGTTGCAACCATCACGATGCTTGCGAATGTCGTTGCACCTAACCCGAGGGTACGCCTTTGAAGTGCCATAGCAAAAGACCTACGGTAAAAAGGACATAGGGTAAAAATATGCTCCACCGAATGCGGTTCGCTGTTTTGTAGTCGGCTAAATCTAGGGAGCTAAGGCTAACCCCCACCGAACCACGTTTGCAAAAACCGATTGAAATTTCTTCTGAAGCTTAGCAACTTCTTCGTGCATTCAGCCATTCTCAACTGACGCATCGCTCAAAGGAGCCATACCGTTGGTGACGCCCAAGGGGCATGGCTTTGCTAGCAGGCGCGACCCCCAGTCGCTAGCCGAAAAACCTGAATCGTAAGATCTCAGAACTTCTGTCAGACTTCTGTCAGTCAATCAGGCCATACCGTATTGCCTGTGGTGCTACAGAGGGCTGAGGCTCAGACCGCTGGCCAGTTGGACTTGCAGCTCTAAATAAAGATTGGCTTAGAAATCGCTCGGTAAAGCAGCTGATTCGCGATCGCCACGAATCATATCGCTGAGGACTTCTATGGCCTTAGCGTATTGAGGATCGTCCAAAGTTCCAATTCTTTCGCGATCGTCGCTAAGGGCTTCGCGCTCTTCATCAGAAAGCTCTACGACAAAGTCGGGGTCAATGCCATGTTCATTAATATCCCGACCACTAGGGGTCAGATACTTAGCAATAGTCACCGCCACACCAGACCCATCGGCCAGGCCGCGAACAGACTGTACTAGGCCCTTACCAAAGGTCTTAGTCCCGACCAACACGGCTCGGTCGTTATCCTGCAATGCCCCCGACAAAATTTCGCTAGCGCTGGCTGAGCCCCCATCTACCAGCACGACCACCGGCTTGTCCGTTAAGGATTTATTGCTGGCTGCATTTTCATCGACGACGCCCTGGCGGTTTACCGTCGAGACAATGGTGCCTTCATTGAGCCACATTTGGGCAATTTCGATACTGGAGTACAGTAACCCACCTGGGTTAGAGCGTAAATCCAGGATATACCCCGTCACATCTCTGTCTTCGAGTTCTTGGATGGCTTCGCGCATTTCTGCCGTTGCGTTGGCGCTAAACTGGGTCAGGCGAATGTAGCCTACCCCGCCTTCTGCGCCCGTTTCATAGGTGTAGCGCACGGGATGAATCTCGATGCGGGCACGGGTCAAGGTAAAGTCCATGGGCTCTTCGTCGCGCTCTAGGGTGAGGTTTACCTCAGAGTTGACCGGGCCACGGATCAGATTAACTGCGTCGTTGAGATCCATGCCCTCGGTCGATTGGCCATCAATGGACCGAATAATATCTCCAGAGCGCACCCCGGCCTCAAAGGCAGGTGTTTGCTCGATCGGAGAGACTACGACGATGTCATCGGTGTCTTCGTCCTGGGTGATCTGAATACCGACCCCGGTGAGTTCACCAGAGGTATCGATCTGCATGTTGCGAAACTCTTGGGGATCCATGAAACGAGTGTAGGGATCCTCAAGCTGCTCCAGCATTTCACGAATCGCCACATAGGCATCTTCGCTAGAGTCATATTCACGATTCAAGTAATCAGTGCGGACCGCTTGCCAATCGTGGGCATTGAATGTTTCATCGACATATTCGTGGTCAATTAACTGCCAGACTTCATCAATCAACTCCTTAGGGCTTTCTCGAAAGAATGCCTGACCTTGAGACAGATGAATCCCGGCCCCCGTGACAACCAACGCTACGCTGGCGAGTGTCGTTGCACCAAGTACGAGGCCACGCTTCTTAATTGCCATAAAAATAAAGACCTTGTGGAGGAGAAAATTAGTCTAGACGAGGTAGTTCAGCTGAGACCGAGCCGTAGAGAAATTGCTTAATCTTTTATTGAAGCTTAGCAATTCCCCAGCGTATTCAACCATCCTAAACCGATATTTCAATAATCAGCTAGGGGTTAAGGCTATGAATTTAACTTTCAGATACATGAAGAAGTTTTCCGTAAAGTTCTGATGTCTTGACGGGATAGGTTATCCGCTTGGACTAAATCTTGGTCACATCCAGACCTGTCGTTTGCCCTACGGGAAAACTCAAGTTTTCAACCTGGATGTGGTTTAAGGGGATAATTTAGGGCGATTACCTGGGACTAATCTAATTCCTCAGGCTCAACCCAGCGACCGTCGGATTTGATCAAGTTAATCAGTTCTTGAACGCCCTGATCTTCTGGCACCCGCTTAATTTCTTCGCGCCCGCGATAAAGGGCAATGTAGCCAGGTTGCTTACCCACGTAGCCATAGTCAGCGTCGGCCATTTCACCGGGGCCATTGACGATACATCCCATCACAGCAATATCTAGACCAGTTAGATGACTCGTCGCTTCCCGCACCTGGTGCAATACGTCTTCTAAGTTAAATAGGGTACGACCGCAGGAGGGGCAAGCCACATATTCCACCATGGTTTTGCGCAACCCCAGGGCTTGCAAAATGCTGTAGCAAACTGGGATCTCTTTTTCTGGGGCCTCCGTTAGGGACACGCGAATGGTATCGCCAATACCCTCAGCTAGCAGCGTACCAATGCCCGCTGTTGATTTAATCCGTCCATATTCGCCATCCCCGGCTTCGGTTACCCCGAGGTGTAGCGGATAGGCCATGCCCAGCTCATCCATCCGTTTAGCCATCAATCGATAGGCGGCAAGCATGACCGGTACGCGGGATGCTTTGAGAGAAATCACCAGATTATGAAAGTCTAGCGATTCACAAATTCGGATAAACTCCAGGGCCGACTCCACCATGCCTTCGGGGGTGTCGCCGTAGGTAAACAGCATGCGCTCGGCCAGGGAACCATGGTTGACGCCAATCCGCATGGCTTTATTTTGATCACGCAGGGAAACTACCAGCGGCTCTAAGGTTTCGCGAATTTTATCGCCGATTTCGTCAAACTCAGTTTGGCTGTATTCGGTGCGGTCGTCCTTCGGCTTTTCAAAGACATACAGCCCTGGGTTAATGCGTACCTTATCCACGTGCTTGGCGACTTCCAGAGCAATTTTCATGCCGTTGTGATGCACATCTGCCACCAGGGGCACCGTTTGGTAGGTCGCCGTTAGCTTTTCTCTAATATCGGCCAGGGCTTTGGCGTGGGCCATACTCGGCACGGTCACCCGCACAATCTCGCAGCCGATTTCATGTAAACGGCGGATCGCAGCGACTGAGCCGTCTATATCCAGGGTGTCTTCATTGATCATTGACTGCACCACCACCGGGTGCCCGCCTCCGATGATCACATCGCCAACAGGCACAGGTCGGGTCTTGCGGCGCAAAATCGTGGTTTCGATCAGAGCCTCATTGGCAGCGGGAACAGAGGGGGGAGAAGTCAGAGTTTGCATACGCCGTAGACCCAGAATTTAAATTCGGTTTAGTAACAGTTTTAACTATTTTAGGGGGTTGAGAGGCTCCCCTGAAAAGTTTTCAGATTGAATGTAGCTTGGAACACGTTGAAGGGTTAAAACTCTGCATCCATGGCTATCCCTGCTCTTTTTTCCCTTTGCCTTTTCCCCTATAACCCTTCGGGTAATAGCCTAAAAGGCATGGCTTCGCTAGGGCTGACGCAAATGCCTTTTCCCTTTCTCATAGCCTTGCTGTGCATTCTAAAATCATCCGCTGATTAATCAGCTCAAAGGGTTGGATCTCTAAGGCTTGACGAAAGGATTGGATGGCCGATCGATAGTCGCCAACGCAGGCCTGGCAAAGCCCTAACCCGTGCAAGGCCCCAAAATGATGGGGAATCAGGGCAATCACTTGTTCACAATCTGCGATCGCACTCCGATATTGCTGCTGTAGATAATAAAAAACCGCTCGGCGATTCCAGGCCTCGGCAAAGTCAGGCTGACCCGCGATCAGCTCATCAAGCAGGGCGCAGGCCTGATCAGACTTGCCTGCCTGGAGCAGCGCCTGGCTGCGCAGCAGCTGCTCAGCACCATAGGCCCCTTTCTGGTGAAACCACATGTGCCAAAGCTCTGCAGTCGCCCGCTCACGCAGGGCAGAGTCCTCATCTTTAAGGTCCTTTAGAAGCTGATGAATACGGGGTTGGTCCATATTTACAAACTAAACGATTTAATCCCTAGCTGCAGTTAATAGCTGGGCACCTTGCTTGCTCCATTTTGAGCCTAGGATGCATCTTTAAGTTTCAAGTTTTGAATTTTGTAGACGCCTTAGCGGCTTCCCGCAGGGTATTTTGAATTTTGAATTTTAAGTTGACAGATCGGTTTGACGATTGCTAGCTAACTGAGCCCTTCAACCTGGACACTCAAAACTTGGCCCTTTCTTGACGTCTGCCCCCCAGCTCAAAACTCAAAACTGAAAACACAGAACTTCCCCCTCCTGACGCTTTAACCGCTGATTTCCCCATTCTTTTTTCTGAGATCGGCCCCTGGTGACCGGGAACACTAACGCCAGATTCTTAGAAACTCTGAGATCTTTAACATCGCTTAATAGGGGTTTAACACTATGGCTGTTGAAGAAGTAAGCGCAGCTCAGCAGCGACTAGCCTTCACGACCTCGCTACAGGCCCAAAGCAGAAAGCTGTTAGAGACCAGTGCCCAAGTCTGTCCCCATCAGTTTGTCAACACATCTGCTACCGAGCAGCTCTCTAAGCGAACGCTGCGCTACTTGCAAGCAGGCTACTCTGTTCATCTTAAGGGGGCTACGGGCACGGGTAAAACAACCCTGGCCATGCACCTGGCGAACTTGATCGGGCGGCCCATGCTGATGTTATTTGGCAACGATAGCTACTATATCCACAGCAGCACCAAAGTCGAGGATGGCTTGAACTGGCTCGAATCCCAGCTGTTGCTGGCCTGCCGTAAAGGCTTTACCCTGATCTACGACGAATTCAACCGTTCTCGCCCTGAGGTCAACAACGTTTTGCTATCGGTGCTAGAAGAAAGACGATTGACGCTACCACCCAACGGCAATGGACCGGACTCTGTGCGGGTACACCCCAACTTTCGAATGATTTTCACCTCTAATCCAGAGGAATACTGCGGTGTCTACACCACCCAGGATGCTCTGCTTGACCGCCTGATTACTCTCCATTTACCCGAACCCGACGCGCTGACCCAGCAGCAAATCCTGGTTCAAAAAACTGGCCTGGATGCAGCCTCAGCGCTGCTGATTGTGCAGTTGGTTCGTCAATTTTTGCGACAGCTTTCACCGGATGCGGCATCTAGCCTGCGGCCCTGTTTGATGATTGCTGAAATCTCTCAACAGCATGAGATTCAGGTTTCTACAGCCGATCCTGATTTTCGAGATGTGTGCCGAGATATTTTACTCTCACGGGCAGGGCGCTCCATATCAGAGGCCAATGAAATTTTGTGGACCTTGTTTAATCGACTCGATCGACTCGACTACTCAGATGGCCCGATTGAGTTATTAACCCCTGCCCCCTTAATCCCTGAGTCATTAACGCCTGAGCCAGCCGTGGCCGAGACCCCTGATCCCAGCTTGCCTGAATCGACTTCAGATATGGCCATCAGCACCGTTCCCCCCGAGGACTTAATCCACGCGTACTTGCAAACCGTTCCTCAGGCGGGTTTAGCGCAGATCGAACGGCAGCTCAACCTAAAGCGGGGGCCGGTGATCAACGGCTTGAGAGCACTGATGAATCAAGGTCGTGTTGAGCAGCACGATCTTCCTGGAGAGCCGTCTGCATACCGGGCAAACTCGATTTTAGAGCTTCAAATGATTTCACCAGGCTAATTTGTCTCCGTGTCATGTTGAGCTCCTTGAACAATATCAAATCAAGGCATTTGCGACGATCCCTGTTTTTGTTGTCTTAGGCGAAGTAGCCAGAGCCATATCATCAAACCAGCATAAAATTTTTCCAGAATCACTAAATTTTCTGAGTATAAGAAATTAGGGGTTCATTGATATACCACCGCCCAATTAAGTTTTGACCCTATCCAGATCGGTCGTGTACCTTGTCGCGATTGAACAGGGTACGCCTCAAAAGCCCGTCCTATATTTTCCGAAGGTCAATATAGGACGGGGAATAGCCTGAAGCTATGCCCTTCTCACCAGCCTACGGGAAGGGCATAGCTTCAGGCATAAGTCCCCCAACCCTAACCAATGTAAACATGAATTCTGATTCGCTAAACTTGCCTCACAACTCTTTCAATCAATCCTCACAAGCAGGGATTTTGCAAAGCAGTTTAGCTAAGATAGCCGCAGATCTACAGGCTTTGCTTCAGGTTGAGCAGGTCAACGTTTGCCAGTTACAACCGGATAATCAGGTTCATGTGGTTGCCGAAGCAGCCCACGGGAGTAGCTTACCTTCGTTATTGTTTTCGTCTTTTCCGCTAGATTACTTTGCACCCCATTCCTCTGATCTATTGTTTCAATCTCAGATTGGCGCAATGGTGAATGCAGAAAGCAATACTCTTTTTCAAATTCCCCGGTCAGTCTCAGATCCCGAATCCTATCGAGTGGTTGAGACGATGAAGCGGATCCCAGACGGGGCACGTGTGTTGCAACACCTGACGGAGATGAGGGCCAATCTTTATGTAGTGGTGCCAATTTTTCATCATGAGGAGCCTTGGGGGCTGTTAACGGCTTATCGCCCTGACTTTAGCCTCCTGGCTACGCGACAGTTAGAAGTGGTGCAAACACTGGCCAGTCAGCTGTCTGTCGCGATCGATCGCGACAGCC
>JBCCRZ010000171.1:0-10157 GCA_039200855.1 Cyanobacteria bacterium P01_D01_bin.44
CTTTGACCTCAAACCAGAACACATTATCCATGTTGAAGCCGCCACACCGCGAACGTTTGCGCGGTACACCGCTCGACATCAGGGCATGGTAGGGGGCATCGGTCAGCGCCTATCGACCTTTGGGCCCTTTGGGTTTGCCAATCGCACCCCTATTCCTAGGCTGTGGTTAGTCGGAGACTGCACCCATCCTGGCGAAGGAACAGCGGGGGTGAGTTATGCAGCGATGACGGTGGTGCGGCAGATTGAGGCGAGTGGGAGGTAGCAGGTAGGGGCCAAGGTCACCTTGCCCAACGGGAGCAGAGGGAGCAGAGGGAGCAGAGGGAGCAGAGGGAGCAGAGGGAGCCGAGGGAGCCGAGGGAGAAAGGTAAGTAGGGGCCAAGGTCACCTTGGCCAACGGGAGCCGAGGGGCTAGTTTTGTGCCAGCTGGGGGAGACTTAAATTAGTGGCATTAGCCCCCTTGTGCATTCTTGCTAAAATCTGCCAACATCTTAAGCAAATTAAGTCGTCAAATTGGAAGCCCTGGACGTGTCTAAAATCATCTGTCAAAGGATTGTTGGCTTAACCGCCCCCCTAGCCACGAGTCTACTGGCGCTGCCCAGTGTAGCCCAAACCCTCCCTCACTCAGCAGAGACAACCCAGACAGTTGCCCCGACAACGATTGATCAGCTTTTTGAAGGGGGGGGCACAACGTCAGCAGCGGTCCCAACAGCGGCTCCGACAGCAGTTCCAACCACGACTGAGCCTGGGCCATCCTTGCCAAGATTGCTACAAAATGTCAAACCGATTGCAACCCCCAATCTATTGGAGCGCTTGACAGCAAACTCCACCGCAGCACCGAGAGCACTTGAGCGATTGTCCCCTGAGCAGCCATCTCTTGAGCAGCCATCCCCTGAGTTCATATCTTCCTTCTTGCGATCGCAACCCGACAGCAAATTAGTTGCCAAGCCCGATCTGGCTGATCCATGGGCTTTTCCAGTCCCCGCTGCCCCCCCGAATGACGCCCCCGTGGAGTCTGTCGAGCAGCCGGTAGAGCTGGTGCTGAGTTTGGAAGAACGGCAGCTTTATGTCTACCGAGGCGATACGCTAGAAACCACCTTTCCGGTGGCAGTGGGCAAGCCAGGTTGGGAAACTCCGACGGGCCGCTTTGAGGTTTCTCACATGCTCGAAAATCCGGGCTGGACCAATCCCTTTACAGACGAAGTGGTGTCGCCGGGGCCAGAAAACCCTTTAGGTGAACGCTGGATTGCTTTTTGGACCGATGGCGAGTACCAAATTGGGTTTCACGGTACCCCCAATCGTGAATCAGTGGGGCAAGCCGCTTCCCACGGCTGTGTACGTCTTTACAACGAGCACGTACGAGAACTTTACGACCTAGTTAACCCTGGCACGCTGGTAACGGTGTTGCCCTGAGGTTACGAATACTGGTGTCAGCTTTTAGTGAATGGGTGAGTCGCTGCGCTGATTGAGGTGGTAGCATATTCACCTATTCACTATCTCACCTATTCACCCTCTCACTAGCGCAGCGCACTCACCCTATCCCTGTTGCTTACCAAAGTGCCCTCGGGCTAGAACTCGGAGTCTCGGAATCGAGATCCTCGTCTTCAGGGGTCTCTGTTGGAGAAGTTTCTTCTTCAATTAGCGGATCATCCACCGATGGTTCACCATCTGGGGGCATGGTTTCGGTAGGTGTTTCAGTCGGAGCCTCGCCATTGGTCGGGGTCATCATTTCGTCAGAGGGGTCTCCATCGGTGGGAGCCTCGGTTGGATCTGCTGTGGGGTCATCTTCGAGGGTAGGGGCGGTTGGGTCCGTGTCCTCGGTCGAAGGGCTTTCAATTTCAGGGTCTGGTGTGACTTCTGGCCCTGGGGTAGGTTCGGGGCCACCCTCCAGGCCACCGTCTTCCGTGGGAGTGGGGGTGGGCACATCTTGGGCATAGGCTAGGGGGACGGTCACTAAAATCAGCCCCAGCGCTGATACCGTCGCTGCTAGTAAGCGCATGGATAAGGTTCTAGAAAATGGATTTGAAAGACTTTGTTTTGAAAAACTTGGTTTTGAAAAGATGGGAACAGACATGATTCAAGCTCCTGGGTAAAAGAGGTCAAGATTCGGGTAAATCTGTCGGACCGCGATCACAAGACAGATCGCTGTCCATCAAGCGTCCCTGTTGCCATACACCTGATTTTGAGGACCCGTCAGCAAACACAAACACGCCCTCGCCATTGCAGTTGTTGTATTCGAAGTCCCCAACATAGCGGTCGCCGTTTTCTAAAAACCAGGTACCGCGACCGCTAAATAAATCGTCTTTAAACTCACCCACATAGCGCCGCCCATTGGTAAAGGTAAAGGTCCCGCAGCCGTTTCGCCGACCGTCGACATATTCACCGTCATAGCGGTTACCGCTGGTATAGATCATGCTGCCGCGACCATCTGCCGGTTTGCCATCAATAAACTGACCGTAAAATCGGGTGCCATCTCGATATTTATAATCTGGGTCCGCTGTGGCCACAGGCGTTAGCTCTGGCTCATTGCAGACCATTTCTATCTCGCTAGCCTGATCTGGACTGGCTGTGCCCCCAGGCGTGGCAACCCCCGAACGGGTAGTGAGATAAATTGCGGTGGCAGCGGTAAAGAATGCGATCGTCCCTACCCCCATGGCCACCGGTAGCCGCTTTAGAGAGCCAGGCTGGAGTGCTGTCTGCAGAACGTTTGTGCGGAATGGTTTGGCCTGGGTGGCAGCCTGCTTGGGGAAGTCATCTGCTGCCAACTGTGGGGCATTAGGGGGTGCGTTAGGGATTGATGGCTGCTGCGCGGCAGATCGTTGGCCCGAGTCCAGCCCGGCCAAGGCCGTAGATGGCCATCCTTCTATGCGAGCGCCAGCCAGACAAGCACTGCCAAAATTGGCTTCGTCAACCACTGCATCGGACAAATCAGCCTGACTAAAGTCGGCCTCGACCAAATTGCCGCCCCGTAAATCAGCGGCAACCAAAACTGCACCTCGAAAATTTGCATTGCTGGCATAAACCCCACTGAGCTGAGCCCCAGTCAGATCTGCCTCGCGCAAATCTGCACCAATCAAACAGGTTCGGCTCAGGTTGGTATGGCTGAGGTTAATGCCACGTAAAGATCTTTCAAACAAATAGGCTGTCTTTAGGTCAGGGCACGCCTCAGGATGCTCCGCTCTCCAGCGGTTCCAGGCATCCACGCCCTTACCAATGAGTTCTAGATAGTCGATGGCTACCATGTCAGACTCAGTGCACCGCTAAAACATCTCGACAGGCAGCTCAACGCCGTTCGAGACATCTTCACAGAAACTACATCTTAAGAATATGTTCGAGATCAACCAATTCGAACCTAGAATAAACCGAAACTACAGAATGTAGGCGCACTCCTCCAAATAATTTAAGGGGAATCCCGGCACTTGCGATGTTGTTAAGGGCACACACAAGAACTGTCACACGCACTGCCATCGTGCATTTCGATCGGCACTAAAAACTGATTTTACCAGGCCACCTTAGCTTTTAATTACAGTGTGAATTTTTGGAAATCAGTCAATAAATGCCTGTATTACACTATCGAAAGATTGCCATCCAGTCATTGCCTTCCCTCTAGCTTATGAGCTATCAGCAAGTGCTTCAGGACATTCAAGCCGGTCGTTTTGAAGCTGCGATCGCACAGCTAGACCGGCTGCTTAAGGCAGATCCTGCCCAGTCCGAGCTATGGCAAGCCAAGGCCACTGCCCTGCTCAGCTCAGACCAGCCAGAGGCAGCTGTGGTCGCCATTGAGCAAGCTATTCGCCTCAATCCTCAGCTGGCGGCAGCCCATCGCCTGCTGGGCAAAGCCTATGCTCAACTCGGCGATACCCAGGGGGCCGTTGCAGGCTATAAGCAAGCCGCGCGCTGCTACCTTGACCAGCAGGACAAAGCCAGGGCCCAGGCTTGTTTGGGCCAAATTAAACAGTTGCGGCCCGCCCCCCCTCCATCAAAAACTGCACTGCCCCAACCGGCTTTGGGTCAACCCCTGATATCGTCAAACTCCTTTTTAGAGCAGGTAGCCACTAAGCGGCAGCAGGGCCAATACGGTGAAGCCCTCGAAGACCTTAACTGGCTGCTGCAATTTGAGTCTGACAACGTAAAAGCGCTGGCCCAGCGAGCCCTCCTGCGGGCCAAGCTGCACAACCGCCAGGCCGCCGTTCAAGATATGGCACGGGCGATAGCGCTGGCCCCTGATGAGCCGACCCTGCGGCTGCAGCGGGGGCAGATGCGCCTTAGCCTGGGGGATGCCCAGGGTGCGATCGCAGACCTCACGCCCCTGCTACAGGTCAAGGCGATCAACCCGGTAGAGGTCTACACCCTGCGCGGTCAGGCCCACCAGCAGCTCAAAGATACCGATAGCGCCTTCAAAGACTTTTCCAACGCCCTCGGTATCGACCCCCAAAACGCCGACTGCTACAAAGCAAGAGGCGGTGTCTATGAGACCATGGGCAATTTAGAAGAGGCCCTGGCCGACTATCGCCAGGCGGCTACCCGCTACCTTGACCAGGGAGACTGGTTTGCTCACCAGAGCCTACAGCGGCAGATCGAAAACCTGCAGCCTGACCTCCAGGCCCAAAAAGACGAAGCCGCCCGCATCATCCGTGTGCCGATCAAATACCTAATAGGCAATACCCCGATTATCGAAGTCATTTTCAACAGTCGCTGTGCTTTTGACATGGTGCTTGACACTGGGGCCAGCGTCACCCAAATCACTCAGACCATGGCGAACCTGCTCAATGTAGTACCCACCGGGACCAAGCGATTTCGAGTTGCCGATGGCTGGCTGGTTGAGAACCCAGTCGGGTTTGTCCACTCTGTGGCCATCGATCGGGCTCAGGTAGACAACCTGGAAGTGGCCATCTGCTCGACCTCATCCGAGGGCCTGCTGGGCCAAAACTTCCTATGGCGCTATGACGTGCGAATTTTGCGCACAGAGGTAGAGCTATATATGCGTTGAGTGAGGGATGTTTGAACCTCGTAGAATACTGTTGAATGAACTTCTAATTCACTGAATTTCTAAAGGGTAGTCGTTTTCTGGAGCCGCAGACCACTCCCACATGGACCCCGCATAGTTTTTAACTGAGAAACCCAAATTTGCCAAAACGGAGGCTAGCCAGCCGGATCGAATACCCCCCGTACAATACACCACAATTTGGGTGTCCGGCGTAATCCCGATTTCGCTTAGCTTTGTGATCAAATCTTGCAGGGGCAAAAGGGTGCCATCTTCGTTCAAAAAATCTTTGAAATAGAGATTGATTGCCCCCGGTACATGCCCCCCGCGCTGCTCACCGTAGGGGGTACGCCCGGCAAACTCCCGGGGCTCACGGGTGTCGATAATCACGTGATTGTCTGCACTGAGTTGCTCTCTCAGCTGCTCTCGTTGGATATCCCAGTCAGGGATGCGCCTGACGACAAAATCGCCAGGTTCAGGGGCAGCATTTGTCCCTTGTTGGAGGGGAACCTGGGCGTTGACTAAGGCTTGGAACCCGCCATCCACCATGACGGCTTGCCGATGTCCGAGGGTGCGCAGCATCCAGACAATGCGGCCATCTTCTCCCCAGCCGTTGGGCGGATTTGCAAACACGACGACGGGGGTCTGAGCTGAGATACCGAGGGCTTGCAGTTGCTGAGTTAACTGCTCATCATCATTCAGGAGCGTGCCCCGGATAGCTGTCTCCTTTGGAGAAAATTGCTGCCAGTTAACGGCAGTTGCCCCTTGTAGTCGTCTGACGATCAGCCCCTGGCCCCTGGCATCTAGCAGGGTCGCCCCTTGCTCAATCAGCTGCTGAGCCTCAGAAGCACTGACAATCCATCGCTCTTCGAGAGATATTGTCGGCTGGGGGGTGTCTGTCAATGACGGTTGGGTGCCTGCCCGGACTGGTTCTGACAAAGCCAGGTTTTGTTCAGGAGATAGGACAGCTTTATGCCACCCTCCGCTGCAACTCGTCAGCAGAACACAGAGTAGGGAGGTGAATAAGCGTTTGAACCACTGGAAATTAATGGTTTGCATAGGTATCCCTTGACTAGCCTTTCTGACTACATTCTTCAATAAAAAAATAAAAGAGGCCATGCAAAGCATGGCCTCTCTTGTTAATTGGAATCAGGATTAAAAATCAGGGTTTCTGAATTTGGATGGGTCGTGTGGATTACACACCCACGAGTGCAGGCTGTTTAGCAGACCGTACTTGCACTTGACCGTCATCGTCAAGGTCAAAGATAGCGGTATCGCCATCTTTGATCGTGCCTGCCAGTAGGGCTTCAGCCAGGTAGTCTTCCACTAAACGTGAAATCGCACGGCGCATGGGTCTGGCCCCATAGCGCTGGTCATAGCCTTCATTGATCAGTCGCTGCTTAAAGGCATCGCTCATTTCGAACTTGATATTGCGCTCAACCAGGCGAGCACTCACTTGCTTAAGCAGCACCTCAGCGATTTCGGCCACTTCGTCTTTAATCAGCTGACGGAAAACGATGATTTCATCAATCCGGTTCAGCAGTTCAGGTCTAAAGAATTGCTTCATTTCCTCATTCACCAAATTGCGGATGTTGTGGTATCTAGAGGTTAGTTCGTCCACCGCGTTCATTTCAAAGCCGAGGCCACCGCCCCCTTTCTCAATCACCTTTGAACCAATATTGCTGGTCATGATGATGATGGTGTTCTTAAAGCTCACCTTACGGCCTTTTGAGTCGCTCAGGTGGCCGTCATCCAACAGCTGTAGCAGTGTATTAAAGACATCGGGGTGGGCCTTTTCAATTTCGTCCATCAGGACGACGGTGTAGGGCTTCCGGCGAATCGCCTCGGTCAGCTGCCCACCCTCGTCATAGCCGACATAGCCCGGCGGGGAGCCGATCAGCTTGGATACCGACTGGGGCTCCATAAACTCAGACATATCTAACCGCATCATCGCGTCTTCTGAGCCAAAGACGGCGGCGGCGAGGGCCTTCGCCAGTTCGGTTTTGCCCACGCCCGTGGGGCCAGAGAAAATCAGGCTGGCGATAGGACGATTGGGGCTGCGCATGCCCACCCGAGCCCGACGCACAGCGCGAGCTACGGCAACCACCGCTTCATCCTGGCCGATTACCCGCTCGTGTAGGGTGTCCTCCAGGTGCAGCAGCAGGGCGGATTCGGTCTCGCTGAGGCGATTAACTGGCACGCCGGTCCAACTGGCGACGATATCGGCAATATCCTCATCCGTGACCTGGGGGTCCGACAGCTCGCCCATTGAGCCAGTCAGCCTCTGAGTCAACTCAATTTCTTTAGCCCGCAGGGTATTGGCCTGGGCAAAGTCTTGGAGCTGTAGCTGGGTTACCATATCAGATTGCACTTGGCGCAGTTCTTTGCGCAGGTCTCCGACTGGCATTTTCTGGGAGTAGCGTAGCTTTACCCGTGAACCGGCTTCATCAATCAGGTCGATGGCCTTGTCGGGCAGGTGACGATCGCTGATGTAGCGATCCGATAGCTTGGCCGCAGCTTCCAGAGCCTCGTCAGTGATCGTGAGCCGATGGAACTGCTCGTAGCGACCTCGCAGGCCAAACAAGATTTCGAGGGTCTCTTCCACAGAGGGTGGGTTAATGGTCACCGGCTGGAAGCGGCGCTCTAGGGCGGCGTCTTTCTCGATGTACTTGCGGTATTCATCAAGGGTGGTGGCCCCGATGCACTGCAGCTCACCCCTGGCCAGGGCAGGCTTGAGTAGATTGGCCGCGTCCATGCTGCCTTCCAGGGAGCCAGCCCCCATTAAGGTGTGCAGTTCGTCAATCACCAGAATAATGTCCTGGGCTTGACGGACTTCATCCATCACTTGGGTGAGGCGCTCTTCAAAATCGCCTCGAAAGCGGGTGCCCGAGACCAGCAGGGCCATATCCAGGCTAATGACACGGCGGTTAAACAGACTTTCTGGGACGTCCTGATTGACAATGCGCTGGGCCAGACCTTCTGCGATCGCAGTTTTACCCACCCCAGGCTCACCCACCAAAACCGGATTGTTTTTGGTGCGGCGACCCAGGATTTGAATCACCCGCTCGATTTCACGGTAGCGACCCACCACCGGGTCTAGCTTGCCATCAGCGGCTAGGGCCGTTAAATCAGTACTAAACTCTGCCAGGACGCCCTTGGTAGCGGGTTTATAGGCGTCTGTTTCGCGATTGCCAGTGGTGGCCCCCACAGAGGCCAGTTCGCCAATGGCCCGAATCAGCTGCATCCGAATTTTGGACGGCTCAACCCCCAGGTTGGTCAGCACTCGATAGGCGACGCTCTCGGTATTTTGGGTCAAGCTCAGCAGCAGGTGCTCTGGCTCAATGTAAGGATGATCAAGTTTGCGAGCCTCTTGAAAAGCTTGCTCAAAAACCTGCTTAACCTTCGGCGTAAACGGAATTTCTGCAGGACCGTTGCCCGAACCTCGGCCAATAATGGCCTCTACCTCGGTGCGCGCATCGGCTAGATTCACCCCAAAATCATTTAGCACCCGGGCGGCAATGCTGGAGCCCTCTTTAATGACACCGAGCAGCAACTGCTCACTGCCGACAAAATTATGACCGAGGCGACGTGCCTCCTCCTGGGCCTGCATAATCACCGCAATGGCTGTGTTGGTGAAATGTTCAAACATAGTTTTCGATGGACCTCTACCAAGGTATGGGGGCTAAGTGCAGTTTGCGAATCATGATGTGGGGCCTGGACAGGCCGTTGATTCATTCAAATCATTAAGTTTTTTTTACTGTGTACTCAAAACTGTACCCATTTTCAGAAAACTTCGACATTCGGGAGAGCCGAAGTAAACAGGTAGGGTTTCCGTAAACCCTTCTGCTGCTTGAGATATTCGTATCGATAGATTTCCCAAAATTGTTATCAATATAGAGATTAAATAGAGATTAAGAATATTTTCAGAGAGATTACTTAGCGGTTTGAGTTCCCGTATGTCGTTTGTCCCATAACGCCTGCCAAATTGCATCTGTTCAAGACCTTAGAGATGTGTAAACGGTTCACCCATCGGTGAATCGAAACCTAATATATGGATAATTCGTGGGTAATATTTTTCGTTGGTAATACTTTGGTAATACTTTAGTGATGCTGCAGGTAGGGCTAAAATCCGGACCTAGATCATTTCCCTATAATCGGCCTGGCAGGTGCCGAGGATTTGCTGCTCTTGAGCAGTGACCTCATCAATGGGGTGAAATCCTTGTAGACTCAAGCTGTCTGCAGCTGGCCCGGCCACTAAGGGCTGGGTGACCTCAAGGGCAATGGAGTAGGGATGATGGGTTTGCTCATAGCTATCGACCACCGTGAGGTCTAAAGCATCGGGGGTAACGTTGCCGTAAAAGCAGTCAAACGAGGATGCGGGCATGTAGAAAGCCCCGACCGTTTGCTCAGCGTTGACTTCAAAAATTAGATAAACCGAACCCAGCTCGTTGCGATGGGGGGCTTGCCCATATAGGTAAACACCGTCAGCCAGGGCAGCTACGGGCTGAGGTCTAAAAGAACGGGCAATAGCGCTGGCCAGGGACTGGTTTGCAGAGGCACCGGAGGATAACAGCAGAACCTGGGCGATGGCCAAACTCAAACCCATCTTCAAAGATGCAACGTAGGACATGGACTTACCTGTGGCAGACACGATAGTAAAGATTATGTGAGGTCCTCAGTATTTTCTCTGTGATGGGTCACGCCCCCTTAGATGATGCTGCCCCCCCTAGGCTGATGATCTAAATCACGAACGGTGCATAGCAACCGGGTTTGCGCGGCAAATTTTGCAGGTGATTTGCAGGTGATCAGCGCGAGCCTGTCAGAAAGCCGGTTTCTCGACGTAAGATAGCTTCGCGGGTTAGTCACAATACGTTTCGCAAGTTATATGGATGATCAAGGGCTCAGTCGCACCCTAGGCCACCTCGATGGGCAAAGTTATAAAGCTTACAAACAGCTGGCGGGGCACTACCGATTTCCTGACTTTGATTTAGACATTGCCCATGTCCAGGGCGATCCGTTTGCGGCCCCCAGTCGAATTTCGATCTGGTTGTCCCATGAGGTGGCTGCGTTTCCTGACGATTGGCGTCAAACCCCGCTGCGGCGGGTGGCCCTGGCGGATGCCCTACACCGACAGGTGTACCAGATGATTCCTCAGGTACAGCAAAGGCGAGGCTCA
>JBCCRZ010000172.1:0-10152 GCA_039200855.1 Cyanobacteria bacterium P01_D01_bin.44
AAACTACCACTCATCAACATCGACCCGTTCACAATCTCGTTCGATTGCTTCACGCATCAACTGCAGGTCATCAGCAGGAATTGAGCCAGCAAACCGTAATAATTGCGGCCCTGGTGTCCCTCTAACTTCTGCTTTTACCAACGATCGAACAAACTCAAGCACCTGCCTTTGCAAAGGCTGAGGCATGGCTTTCAACTGTTCAACAACTTCGTCGATGATAGGAACGTTCATATTGCCCTCCTTTCTACCATCCTACACCGCTCATCCAGAGGGCGATAGAAGAGCAAATCTCCCTGAGTTGATGTGTTGCTGATTGCCGGGTCGTGAAACAGCGATCGCAAACTCGCAACCAGCGATCGCATGGAGCAGGATTACCCAATCGCTGCCAGAGGCGATCGCGGTTAATTCGCAATTGGGTCGCAGTTTCCATCACACAAGGCCATCGAATCGATGGTTCTATCCTGACGAGAAAGTTGATGGGGCAATGTTTTGCCAGTTCCCAACCGCGTCAGAGAGCTGAAGTCAGGAAATCGTTGAGCCGGCACTTTGAGCTAGCGATCTCAATCACCCACCGCAGAGAACTTTTGCTTCTCAAAGATAACCTCCCGGCGGTCGGTGTCATTGGGACTGTTGGGTGTAATGTCTTCAAGAGAATTATAGCTCCACTCCCATGTCTTCTAAAAAGCGGGAAGGCTGCTTTGGCCATCCAAATAATTTGGCAGAAAAAGTCAGGGTCAAACTTTCCTGAGCACGTGTAATAGCTACAAAACAATTCCGTCGTTCTTCTTGCATTTCCAAAGACTTGTCCCCTTTCTTGACAGCGGCCCAACTAGGAAATTGATCCTCTACTAGTCCCAACAAATAAACATGTCCGAACTCTAAACCCTTTGAGGCGTGGACAGTAAAGCAAGGGATTGCCTCGGGGGGTTTTGGCGGTGCCTTCGACATAAGATCAAGCTCTTGGAGTAATTGGTGAAGACTTACCTCTTCGCCTTCAAATTTTTTCGTTACCTCATTTAGAATCTGCTGCCAAACAGATCTTTCTTCTTCAAAATCGTTAAAAGCATTTTCACTCAGTTGAGATTCGTTTAAGAATTTTGCTGACCACTTTAACAGCTTGTCTGCAAAAGTATGATAACTAAGAGAGGAAAGCAGCGGCTTAATATCTACTTCCAGAAGCTTGCGTGTCCTCTTATCTACAGCCTCTCGGCGCTTTACCTCATCAAGCCAAGAACGCAGCAAATCTTTGCCCTCAGCAGATGCCCGCGCAAGGACTGGAGATAATTCGATTCTGATGCCTTCAAGCTCATAAAAAGCCTTTGAGAGCCTTGCAAGTGACTGCTTATCTTCATTTGAGTTAGCTAATCGAAGAATCGAATGTAGCATTCTCAAAGGCGCGCTTTTAAATTCATTCTTACGAGCCGCAAAGTAAACAGGAATACCTGCTTCCTCAAGTTGAGCTCCTATCCGCTCTAAAAGCTTCTTCGTCCGTGCGAGAACAACACAGCTTGTCCGTTCATTAGGCTCTCTTCGAATGATATCCTTTGTAATCCACTCAGTCTCTTGATCAAGATTACCAAAACTAAACACGCGAACAACTTCTCTGTCGTCACCTTGTTTGATTGCCTGTAACGGTTTTTTTCCTGCTGATCGACCGAGATTTTTCTCAATCAAAGAATTGGCTAACCCAATAACGAGAGGCGGACAACGATAGTTTTCTGGAAGTTGTAGCTCAGTAACACCGAAATCGTCACGCAATGCCTGAATTCTTTTTGGACTTGCACCATTCCACTGATAAATAATCTGGTCATCATCACCTACAACAAATAGTGTGGAAGAATCTGGCTGTGCAAGCAATGATAATATCTGATATTGAAGATTATTAGTATCTTGAAATTCGTCAACAAGAATATGCTTGTAAACTTTGCGAATATGTTTTACTAAGAATGGTTTTTTCTTCAATAAGTCAAGCACTTCAGCAATCAAACTTGGAAAATCAAGAGAATTGTTATTGCGGAGTGCATTTCTGTAATCTACATATACCTTAGACAGAAGGCCAGCATTTTCTACATTCGATTGTTGAATGAACTGCTCTGCTTGATCTGTCGGGATACATTTTTCAAGAAGTCGTGTCACAGCTGGAAGAAGCTGAGCAGCTTTAAAGTGTTCAGGTAAAGAATAAGTAAGATTTTTTCGAAGTTGCCTTAATACGTCATCCAATAAGGCCTCACGATCAGCATTGTTTGAAAGTATTTGAAAGTCTGGGCGTAAGTTGAGATGATTGCCATGCTGTTGGAGAAGTTCAACTGCAAAGGAATGAAAGGTTGTAAGCCGTACCCGATGCATCCCTTTCGGCACTAGTTCCTCTACTCTGTTCCGCATTTCTGCTGCGGCTTTATTGGTAAAGGTAAGAGCTAGGATGCGAAAGTACTTGCCCTCTGATTGTTCCACAAGATGGGCAATACGGTATGTCAAAACTCGCGTCTTGCCAGAACCGGGCCCCGCTAAGACAAGCAATGCTCCTTTGTCCCATAAAACAGCTTCGCGTTGATTGTCATTAAGTGATGATAAATCAACCATATTAACCTTGGGCTAATTGGACTACACGAGTGATAACCTCTTGGATTACCTGAGGAATAGTGTTTACGCCTCTTTGCTGAACTTCTGATATCAAAGCTTGTGCAAAAGCTGGCTTTCCTCCTTTCTCCTTAATGGCCGCTTTGATCATCTGTTTCGTTTCCTTGCTGGTATCTCCCGCTGCTTCAGTTCGAATTTGAGCTTTACGAGTATCAGGAACTATATTTTCAATGAAATCATTGTAACCGTTGTGCCAAAATTCATGCTCTATATCAGTCTGGCTCAATGTCTTAGCACGATTTACTATTAATTCGCCATTTTCAAGATGGTTGCATGCTCGATCAACATAACTAGTGCCAGATTGATCACCATCTGCCATCATGAACCATTGAATACCTAAAGCTTTTGCCAACTTGATAAATGGTTCACCTTTTTCAACAACTTGGCTGATTTCGAGGACAGACAGACTAATTTGATCTTGTGAATGACCCATTACATCTAGAATCATTGGCACAAGGTGGAAATCCGACTCTCCTTCGACTAGTAACCAGCAACGTGAGAAAAGATATTGCCCCTTTGTTAAGCAAATACTGTAGTTAATTGCTTGAACCTCACGATCACTGAACAAGCTACTCTCCACTTGTCCAACTTTCGTTTCGCCGTTAACTTTGTAGAGTCTACGTAGAGATGTGATAGGAATCCGTGAAATCAAATCACCAGAATGGCTAGAAACAAGGGTTTGTCCTGACAGACTCTGCAAAAATGAGCCAAGAGAGCAAATAGCTGACGGATGAAGATGTGCCTCTGGTTCTTCCAGTGCAAGAATTGGGCTGGATTCAGGGGTGTAAGCCTCGGCTAAGTTACTATCGACAAAAGCTTGAAAAAGCATTAATACAGCAAGACTTTGAGTCCCTTCACCATGCCGTTTTAGGGGAAGCTTTGCTCCATAAGCCGACTTTAGATGTACTTGAATTTTACCAACCATATCAAATATTCGAGTTGGTAGCGCTTCTAGTACGACAGGATCATTAGAGTCTAAAGGAACTAGCTTCTGAGCATGAGCTATTTTCTGAATGACTTGTGCTAAACCATCATTTGCACTAATAACTGATGCATTAACTTCCTCAAGTGTTTTCTCGATCTGTTCACGCTGTTCATCAGGAACTTGGATCGACTTTAGGAAGCTTCTCCAGAACTGACCACGTTGTCCAAATTCTTGAGAAGCATCACGAAGTGCTGAAAGGAAGAAAAGTGGAACAAACCTTGAAATGAGGTTAAACGGTGTAGAATTTCTTAAAGTTAATTCGGTCTCACTGGAATTTAGAAAAACCCATTTGGTTTCAAATGATGCAAGGTCTGGATTAAAAATACCGTTGGCCTGTAACCAAATATGATTGAGCCCCTCTGGATCTAATTGAATGATTTCATTCAGTTGTTGAACAATAGCTTCAGGCCATTCATCTTCATTTTCTTCGGCGAAATGTAGAGTTATTTGAATTGGTTCAGCAGTTTGTGGTGTTGCACTAGTATCTGTAAGATGAAAGTCATATTCACTGAATAGTCGGCTACGCTGGTTGCCAATGCTACGGTTAAGAACGAGCTTTATAGCCTCTAGAACGGTGGATTTTCCAGTGTTGTTCTCGCCAATTAACACTGTTAACAAACCGAGGGAAAGGTGTAATGAGCTAATACCACGAAAGTTTTCAATTTTGATGTCTTTTAGATTCACTGACTAAACTCACTATTTGACTTTTTCAATAGAGATCTGCATACATAAACAATGTTATTAGACAGAAAGTTCCCGTATGTTCTCCCGATTCGGGTGGATCGGCAGAATTTTTTTGCGATCTACCCAGATATGCTCGATCTCGAGAAGCTTTCTGCATATTATTCCGCCATCGATAGAACGTGAGAGTTTTCCACTCAAAAAGCAAGTTACTCCGAGATCCTCCCAAACGTGCAACCTGAACATTTTGCCCACCCCGTCCCTCCCTAGAATCCGAGGCAACATTGGCACGTGAGGAGAGCGGCATGAAACTCATCGGGGTGGATATTGGCGGCACGTTTACTGACCTGATCTTGGCTGATGTGGCCCAGCAGCAGACCTGGATTCACAAAGTCCCCACCACCGTCGACGATCCTTCCATCGGTATGATGCAGGGTATCCAAACCCTGTGTGCGATGGCCCAGGCCGACTACGGCGATATTGAGCACGTGCTCCACGGCACCACAATCGCCACCAACACCCTGCTCACCCACGACGGTGCCCGCACCGGCATGATTACCACCGAGGGCTATCGCGACATTGTCCACATTGGTCGCCACCAGCGCCCCCAGCACTACTCCATCATGCAAGACATTCCCTGGCAGGCGCGCCCGTTGGTGAAGCGGCGCGATCGCAAAGTCGTCCCCGAACGGCTCGACCCGCGCGGTGAAGTGCTCACTCCTCTGGATGAAGACGCCGCCCGCACCGCCATTCTGGAACTCAAAGCCGCTGGCGTCGAATCCGTCGCCGTCTGCTTCCTCAACTCCTACTTTGATTCTCGTCACGAAGACCGCGTCGCGGCATTGGCCCAAGAACTGTTCCCCGACGCCTTCATTACTACCAGTGCCAGCATCTTTCCCCAGTTCCGGGAGTTTGAGCGGTTCACCACCACCTGCATCAACGCCTTCGTCGGCCCCAAGGTGAAGCGCTACATCCAAAACCTCAGCCGCCGTCTCAAGGAACAAGCCGTGCGGGGCGAACTCCACATTATGCGCTCCAACGGCGGGGTGGCCACCGCTGAAGTGGCCGGTGAACAACCCGTGACGCTATTGCTGTCAGGACTCGCCGCCGGGGTGCTTGGAGGGGCCGCGGCAGGCGCACAGTCCCAGCGTGATCGCCTCATCACCTTTGATATGGGTGGCACCAGCACCGACATCGGTATTGTGACCGAGCGGGGCTTTGCCGAAGCCACTGCCCGCGACACCTGGATTGCGGGATATCCCGTCATGGTGCCGATGATTGATGTCCATACCATTGGCGCGGGGGGTGGCAGCATCGCCTATGTCGATGACGGCGGCGCGTTTCGCGTCGGGCCGCGCAGTGCCGGAGCCGAACCGGGCCCCGTTTGCTATGACAAAGGTGGCATGGAGGTCACCGTCACCGATGCCAACGTGGTGCTGAATCGCCTCGACCCCGACCATTTCCTCGGTGGCGAAATGGCGATCTATCCCGACCAAGCCTTTACCGCTGTGCAAGCCCTGGCCGATCGCGTCGGTTTGGATCTGTACGAAACCGCTGCGGGCATTCTCACCATCGTCAACAACAACATGGCGAACGCCATCCGCTCCCGCACCATTCAAAAAGGCCAAGATCCGCGCCAGTTTGCTCTCGTGGCGCAAGGGGGCGCGGGACCGCTCCATGCCGCCGAGGTCGCGCGATCGCTGGGCATTCCCGAGGTCATCGTGCCCCGTTATCCCGGCATCACCTCGGCCATGGGCCTGCTCACCACTGACCTGAAGCACGACCTGATTCAAAACGAATTCACCCTCAGCACCGACCCCCATCTGGACAAGCTCAACGCCGATTTGCAGGCCCTGGAAGATCAGGTCATCGCTCAGCTCCAGGCGGACGGTTTCACCCCAGATCAGATGACGCTGCAGCGGTTTGCCGACTGTCGCTATGTGGGGCAGGGGTACGAACTGCGGGCGATCGTGCCCAACGGCGAACTGGACGAAGCCGCTTGGCAGAGCGTGTGGCAGCAGTTCCATGACCTGCACACCGCCGAATACGGTCACGCCTTCCCCGAAAATCCGGTCGAACTGGTGACCCTGCGCGTTACCGGCACCGGACCCATGCCTAAGCTCGCCAGTCTGCCCGTGCCCGCTGAAGGCAAGGTGGAAGATGCGTGGCTAAAAACCGCCGTCACTTACTTCCGGGTTAACGGTCAGCTAGAGAAATATTCGACGAACTTTTTTGAGCGCGATCGCCTCCCCGTCGGCGGCGAAATTGAAGGGCCAGCGATGATTTTTCAAAAAGATTCCACCGTGTTGCTGCCCCCTCACAGCCACACGACTGTAGAAGCGAACGGTAATCTGGTGATTCGTCTAGCCACCGAATCCTCAACGGATCAACAGAAGGCGATCGCTACAGCAGTTTGAGGGAGCCTCGCCCATTTCTGGCTACACTAAACCTATCAAGCGCACGGTTTTGCCTATGGTTGCTCCCAATCTCATCGCCTTCGGTGCAGATCCGGATGCGGTTCCCGAGGATATCGTTTTTCCGCCCGGCGATCTTTATAGTGACGAACCGCCCTTGGAATCTGATTTTCACCGCGACCAAATTAATCTGCTGATTCAGATTTTGCGACAGTTTTGGCAGCACCGTCAGGATGTTTATATTTCCGGCAACCTGACGGTTTATTACAACGCCCAGCGCTTAAAAAATCGCGATTTTCGAGGGCCTGACTTTTTTGTGGTGCTGGGCACCGACCCAAAACCGCGCCGGAGCTGGATGATTTGGGAAGAAGGCGGCAAATACCCCAACCTGATTGTGGAACTGCTGTCGTCGTCAACTGCGAGCAATGACCGTGGCCCCAAGAAAATCCTCTATCAAGACACCTTTCGCACCCCTGACTATTTCTGGTTCGATCCGGAAAGTTTGGAGTTTCAGGGGTTTCACCTCGTAGACGGGCTCTATCAAGCCCTCGAACCGAACGAACAGGGACGGCTGTGGAGCCAACAACTCCAACTCTTTTTAGGCATCCACAATCGTCAGTTGCGATTCTTTACCGCTGACGGTGAACTGATTCCGACTCCTGAAGAAGCGGCAGCCGATGAACGCCAGCGGAATGAGAAGTTGACTGCCAAACTCCGAGAGTTGGGCGTTGATCCGGACGCAGTGACTGAATGACTAACCCTTTGGTGCTGGCCAATCACCGCAATGGGGTCACCTTGCGTTCCCTGGTGCCCGCTGCCCCGGAGACATAAAACTTTCGTAGCATCTATTCGACAAAAGCACAGATGGTGGGAGAAGCGATCGCAAACTCTGGGTTATCGTTCGTCACCGTAAACGTGGGCTGCATTCAGTAGGGCGATCGCCCAGTCCTCTTTACAATAGAGCCAGATGACTTGCCCAGGAATGGACGTGATGTCACCGTCGAACACTCCTTATCCGAGTTCTGAACAGATGGCGCAGTATCGGGCTAGTGCCAGGCGTCGGGCTGAGCAACGGCTGCAACAGCAATTAACCCGATGTCAACGGGGGCGAGAGGTCGCTAATGTGGCTGCTCACTTACTAAAGGACACCTGGTCAGCGAATAAAGTAGTGTTGTTTGGTTCGATGCTGACATCGGAAAAAGTACATGGGCGATCGGATATTGACTTAGCGGTGTGGGGGCTACCTGCAGCAGACTATCTCAAAGCCCTCGCAGCACTACTGGACATTGACCCTGACTTTTCGATTGATTTGATTGAAGCGGAACATGCTAGTCAACGTTGGCTAGAAGTCATCAAGCAAGGAATAGAAGTTTGAATAGGCTCAGAGCAGCGAAAGCATTTAAAGCCCGATAATTCACCGATTTAGGATAGCTCCATTAAGTCTCTAGCTAATTCAATTGTTTCGTCATCTAATCTAGAATTTTCATTCTCAAGAATGTAGGCTAAAGCCTTAGTATTTAACCCTTCATTAAATATCTTGCGCATTGTACTAACTCGGGTCATGACAGAGCCATAGGTATAGATTCCAATCGGAATGACCTTCATTAGATCTTCTCCATTTAGATAGGGCTGATAGTAATCAACGAAGAATTTTTTACCCATTCTGCCGAGAAGAGTCTCCAGCAAATTCCTATCATCTTCTGTGAGAGTGACTTCCGTTCTTTGTTGTTCGATGCCTTCCGAAGTTAGAAAATGAACATAAAATTCGTTGTCATCTTGCGATTCCATATCACAAAAGAGTAAATCCTTAAATTCCTCAATTTCAGGGATGTGCGGCATCAGGTTCTCATAAGGTCGATAAAGAGCAATACATTTTTGCTGAATTTGCTCTTTGATGATTTTGACGACTTTATGCGAATCAGGATCTTTATCCATTAGGTAATTGAAATGAGCTGGAATGAGAACGATATTCCAAAGAGATGAAAAGAATAAAGGATGAGAGGCCAACCCCCAAACATGAGAAATAATATAGTTCTTGATAGTGCTCTTTTTGCCTATGCCAATAGTCTGATTGAGACGCGACTTTATCTGACGTCTATTTTCATGATTGCCATCATTATCAATTTTGATGTTGAATGAGGGATAGCGGGGAGTGCGTATGTCTTGATGCCTGGTGTAGATGATGGCTTCCGCTTTATTGTTGATTTTTAACTCTTCATTATGAGAAGGCGAATAGCGAACCGGAAATTTGCCTCCCGTTTTGTATAGGTCAATCATCTCCTGGATTCTTGCCTGAACAACATCAACAGGCAAAAACAAAGTGCTATCGAGAAAGGCTTTGATAAACGTATTTGAGTCACTATACAAAGAAATGAGTTGATCAATGCCATCAATCATTACAAGATTATTTAACCTCTAAAAACTGTTGCCGTTAAGTTAGGCGTATTCTTCCCAGATATTCCGGCTTCAGCTCAAGAGGCGTCGGTAGTTCACTAATGTAAAGGACAGAGGAAATAAGAGCATCGACTATTTGCAGAGGCATTAGGAGCGATGGCGATAGAAATGACCTGCCCTACCTGGCTCTCACGACATCTCAAAGAACGGGAGGACGGGCCGGGGTAAACAAAACGACAAGTGCCGCGACTGCGGGCGTCAGTTCGTGGAAGATCCGCAATGGCAACCCAAATCTAAAGACACCTTTGGTTTAGTCAACTTGCTCCTCCTTGAGAGGATTCCCTTAGCCGGTATTGCCAGAGTCACTCAGGTGTCTGACAGCTAGCTCCAGGAGTACGTCAACGACGCTGATTTCAACTTCAATGCGTCGGTAAATATTGCCGCAGCAGGGCTTCCATGTTTTCAATCAGGTAAGGCTTGCTGATGTAGTGAGTGCAGCCAGCCTGCAAAATCGTGCGGCGATCGCTCTGCCGAGCTAGCGCGGTCACCGCCACGATCGGAATTGCCCGAGTCAATGTTGACCGCTGCAGGGTATACACAATATCTAAACCATTGATGTCGGTCAGCCAGATGTCCAACATGATGAGATCGGGCGGAGTTTGCTGAACATAAGCTAAAGCCGTCTGTCCGTCGGCCTTGCAAACAATCTTGCAGACAAATTGACTCAGAATATGCTGCAGCAACAGTAAGCTGTCAAAATCATCATCGACCAGCAGCACAGTGGGTACCTGAGTCGCTTCATGGCGGTCGGACACAGTGGTTTGAACTACTGTCAAATGAGTTGCTGATGCGTTCAGTCCGCCGTCTAAATCAAAAGATGCGGCTATTTTAAAATCTCCAACCATGAACCGCCCCAAGCAAAAATTACTGTGGGGGCAATTGTCCGGCGGTTAATCAGCGCCCAAATAAATTGGCCCAAATATCGATGCTGGCGAAATTACTGCTAGCTCCAGCCGCTGACTAAGCTAGAGGTAGGGTAAT
>JBCCRZ010000173.1:0-10104 GCA_039200855.1 Cyanobacteria bacterium P01_D01_bin.44
AGAAATCGTCAAAGATCTCAAGATGGAACTCGGGGCCGACTTGGTGGTGCCCGTTTTCTTGGGCGTCGCCGGTAGCGATTATGGCGTACGGCCCCTCCTCGACGCGCTGGTCCGAGAAGCTCCCGAGCCCCAGGTCACTGCCGAGCGTCGCGGCATCGACTGCAAAGCCGACATACCCCTGGCCCAGGTGCTCAAAACCTACTACACCCCCCAGGGCGGTAAACTCTCATTGGCGCGTTTGTGGTGTGGCACCCTGCAAGACGGCAGCACCCTCGGCCCAGATCGCATGGGCGGTCTATACACCTTGATGGGCGCACAGCAACAGTCCCTCACCGAGGCAACCGCTGGGTCTATTGTTGCGATCGCACGCCTCGAACATGCCCAAACCGGCGATACTCTTAGCACCGCTCAGCTAGAAAAGCCCCTAGCCCGTGCCACCGAGCTGCCTGCCGTCTACGCCCTTGCCATCACCGCCACAAAACGCAATGACGAGGTCAAACTTAGCGGAGCCCTCAACAAGCTCATTGAAGAAGACCCCGCCCTCCATTGGGAGCAACACGGCGATACCCATGAGGTGATTTTGTGGGGTCAGGGCGACGTTCATCTAAAAATCGCCATGGATCGCCTCAACCGCAAGTACAATCTCCCCATGAGCACCCACCTACCCCAGGTGGCCTATAAAGAAACCATCCGCAAACCCACCACCTCAGTACACGGGCGCTATAAGCACCAAAGCGGTGGCCACGGACAGTTTGGCGACATCTACATAGACATCCAGCCCCTCGATCGCGGTGAAGGCTTTCACTTTAGCAACACCATCGTCGGCGGCGTTGTCCCCAAGCAATATATACCCAGCGTCGAAAACGGCGTGCGCGAATTTTTGGGTGAGGGGCCGCTGGGCTTCCCAGTCGTCGATGTCGCCGTCACCCTCACCAACGGGTCGTACCACAGCGTTGATAGCTCTGACCAGGCCTTTAAGCAAGCTGCCCGCATCGCAATGCAGACCGGCTTGCCCAAGTGCGCCCCCGCCCTGCTAGAGCCCATCGCCCAGCTTGAGATCTCTATCCCAAACAACTTTACCTCAAACGTGCTCAAGCTCGTTAGCGGCAGGCGCGGACAGATCCTCGGCTACGAAACTAAACCCAACTGGCCCGGCTGGGACACCGTCTCAGCCCAACTGCCCGTCGCTGAAATGCAAACCCTGATCTTAGAGTTGCGATCGCTTAGCCTGGGTGTCGGTTTCTTTAGCTGGCAGTACGACCACCTGCAACCCGTACCGGAGAAGATCAAAAACCAGGTGCTCGCTACCCATAGCAGTGAATGAGACCACTTCAAATTCTCAATTTTGAGGTCCAAGTTTTGAGTTTTAAGTTGAATGACTCACTTAAAACTCAAAACTTCAAATTCAGAACTTATTCGAGCCTCTTTTCTGACTTGTGTCCCTGCTATGCAAAACCTTGCAGACCCCCTCCCAACATCCTTACCCCTACCACCATCAGTAGCAGTGCAAAAACCCTTCTCAGCTGCTGCCGGGGAATGCGATGAGACAAGAGTGTGCCAAGCGGAGCACCCAATACCGTAAACGGGGCCACTAGCGCAACTGTCGGCCAGTAAATGTAACCGGTTGCCCCAGCCAACTCTGTCGTCGGGTGCGAAAACAACAAAAATGACAGCGACCCTACCACCGAGATCGGCACCGTAAAAGAGGCCGACGTGCCACTCGCTTGAGACATTGGTAAGCCACAGTACAGCAAAAACGGCACACTGATCGCGCCGCCGCCAATCCCTAAAACCCCTGACTTAAAACCAAGAATAGACCCCACGATCCCTGACAAACCTTTAGAGGGCTCAGACACCTCATCAAACGTCGGTTTCCAATCCAGCAAAATTTTGAGGGAAATCACCAGTAAAAACACCCCAAAAATAAGCTCTAAAGAAAGCGTATTCAAATGATCGGCTAGCAAGTTTCCTAGAACGACACCCAGGCCAATAAACCCGATCATCTTCCTAAAAAAGGACCACTGCACATCGCCTTTTAAGTGATGCGAAAACGTCGATGAAGCTGCCGTAAAAACCATAATGCACATCGCCGTGCCCGCCGCCAGATGCATCAGCGCGTCAGAGGGTAAATGCATCCTTGAGAATAGATAAAAAAGCCCTGGGACAATAACCATGCCACCACCGATGCCTAACAAACCAGACAATGTGCCAGCAAAAATCCCCAAGGTTGCAAACAGAGCAATATCCAGGAAACTCAGCATTTTGACCTTATGTATTTTTCAACAATCATGTTGATTAACTCTATTTTCTCAGAAAATAGGCGCTGAGCTATATTCAACTTTAAATATTGGGGACTCAATAACAATATCGTTCACGTCGTCGATAGGTCGGATCAGGCGTTGAGCGCGCTTTTGCCTTACGGGTTTCACCCAATAATGTAGACACAATTACACAACGTTTTGCTTTAGAGCCGCTTTTATTCGAGAGGGTGATTCTTCCTAAAATCCTGGCATTGCCCCGATGGTCAAACTTAACTGAATAGATACCAACCGACGAGCGTCTAAGGCTAGTTTCATCGTCAATCTGGATATATGGGTTGAATGGGTGCCAGGCAATACTCGACACCGCTGCCCCGTTTGGATAAACCGCCCACTCAATATCACCGTTGATTTGCCGGATACCAAATCGCCAGGTAGTAGCATTTTGTTGAGCCTTAGCCTGTGCCTGACGAATACCCAAATGAATTTTGTCTTGGGCTGCAACTAAGCGACGGTCTTCTAAAAACTGAAACCAGGTGGGGGCTCCCAACGCAGCAATAATGCCAGAGATGACAACCACAATCAACAATTCGGTCAGTGTAAACCCACGCTGTGGATGTTTACAACGGCTGAACTTTAAACCGATTAGCATTAAAAAAGCACCCTATACCAGTTATAGAGTGCCCATTAAGCCAGTATCAAAAATAAGAAGCGCGTCTAGCAAAGATCGCCTAATTCGACTTTTCGAGCGCTCCCAAGAGGGTTGAAATTTTTACACCACGCTTGACTGCAGAACCCTGCTCCCTATGAAAGAAGACCCCTGTACTAACAGCTGCAGAATCTACAACATTACCTTTGTGGTCAAAGGTGAAGTAATAGAGATTATTTGTGGTGTCTTCTGGTGCATTGGTAGAAGCTGTATCAATAGTAACGCCTGGGCCAAAACTCTCCCAAACACCGGCAGTAGAAGATGTACCAGAAAACGGGGTCCACTCTGCTTCATCTCCCTGCACTCGAACAGCAACACCCCGTTGACTTGCTGTTTGCTGAGCCCCAGTCTGTGCGTTTAGCAAGGCTTGGTAAAAAGTATCCTGAGCAGTCACTAACCTCCGTCGCTCTAGGTAGCCTAGCCATCCGGGGGCGGCGATCGCAGCAATTACTCCCGCTAAAATGATAACAACAAGCAACTCTGTAGCGGTGAAACCAGAGTCAGATTTGGGCTTAAAAAGAATACGCTTATTCATTTGACGCCAATTGATATAACATCAGTTTTCTGTATCTTTGTCTAAGACACCACGTACAAGTACCTGGGTCTGGATGGCTGGCAGCTCACTGCGATCGCTAAAGCTATTAATAATCCGCTCCGACTCGCCCCGTGCGTCCCCCTTGAGGTAAAGAACAACATCCTGGTTAAGGGCCTCATTAGCTGTATCAATCGGTCGAATACAAGCAAAGAAGAAGCTTTCTCGATCACCTGGTGTCTCTGGGGACGCCTGATAACCTGCATCACAGGCGGGTAAAGTAGTTGGCGGAGTTGGGTTTTGCTCCCAATCGGCCAAATAGTCAACTAAAACCGTCTCGGGTGGCGTATAGAAAGGGCCTGTGGCACTGGGTGTCCAACCCTCAAAATCAGCAGCAGGACTATTTTCCCTATATGCATTAACGGGAGCAACACTCGTAGCCGTAATGTCACTGCTGAGGTACTCAGGTAAACTGTAGCGTAGCAACCTACCTTTGCCCTCCCAAACAGCACTAGGCGTGTCCGTCGTGTAGTAGACAACTAAGGTGTAGTAAGCCTGCCTAATTTTCAATGCATTACAATTTGCCTCGTCATCCCCCGATAAAGCACTGCAATCAGCAGGGAGCTGGTCATAAACCGTAGTCCCCCCTGAAACATCTGTATCTAATGGTTGGGGCTTCCAAAATGCAAGAACAGGTACCCCATCCGCAGGAAATCCATAATTGCCTGTTAGATTACTGGTGATAGTTGTTGGAGTTGAGTAAACGTAGATTGATTCTCGCAGATCGTCAGCAATGTAATCAATGGCCCTTTGCATATTGCGCTGGGTCTCATCTAAAAAAGCCTCGCGTCGATCAATTTGAAGCAGCTCTACCACCAGATAAAGCAGGCCAGTGACCACAATACTGGCCACAATTAGAGAGACCAAAATCTCAATCAATGTAAAGCCAGAGGGAACAGACCTCTTCTTTTCAATCAGTAATCGCCTTACGATTCGCTTAATCATTGCGCCCTATCTAAAAAGTGACCATCATCAAAAACCAGCTTTGAAAAATCGAATACTCCAAACAATGGTGCTCAATGAGCAGAAAAATAAACGCTGACAAACCACTATGCAATTAGTTGCATTGAAGCGCAGTAATCGTGCTAGGAGTACTGCCTTGATACCTGAAATAATCACAGAGTGAGTCTGTTTGATCTCCCTTAACCACATAGCTATATAAAACAGCCAGAGGTCGTGTCCCTCGCTCACCCTCGCCACTGGTTTGGCCAAGACTTGCAGGTTTCGCCGTAGGATCTGGGTTCACTCGATTTTGAGCTACGGTGTCATAGTCATATACACGGACACCCATCTCAAAAGCAACTGGTCTACCTGAAGCGTCATTCTGTCCCAACACGCGAAACGCCTGAACTGCAAAGTCATCCCGACCATCATTGTCAACATCCACAGCTCTTGCATCTTGATAGTCACCAGTAAAAGTGGTTGAGGGCACCGCAGTTGCCACCGCGACTGTAGCTGCTCTTGTCGCTGGTCCTGTACCCGGCACAGAGGCAATACCGAGGTCACCTTCGGTGTAATCCTGGGTCCGTTCTACGATGAGACGAACTTGGTCAATCTCACTCTGAGCAAGCTGTAAAGCTTGCTCAGCTCGCTGACTTTGAACCCGAGTCGCCACTGACAGCAGCATGGCAGGGGCAATTACAGCACTCGTAATGGCAATCACAGCAATGGCTACAAGACATTCTAAAAGCGTTAACCCGCTCTCAGGATCTACTCCTCTCTGCATCCACGTCTTCATGTGCTTTTGAATCATTGTTTAAGCCAATCCCTCAAATTCAATCAGTACATCACTCGAGAATTAACAGTCAGTATTTTGATCAAAAGCAACGTTATCAATCACGAATTGACCATCGTTTGGTCCACTCGTGTACTTGGCACACTGCAACGCCTTAACGTAGGGGTCTTCAGCCGGTAGCTCTTGATAGTATTCACTGCGCAGGTTACCCCGGCCAGCAAAACGCTCAGCGATCGGACCTGGGTCAGCATATTGCTGAGCCACATCGTAACCCCAAATACGCACAGGCGCGCCATAGTAACTCGTTCTATAACCGGCAGCTGTCGTGCCACCCGGTTCCCAAGAGTCAGGATCGTGGTCAAACGGAGATGTACCGGAGGTACTGAAGTTTAGTTGAAAGAACCCACCTGCAATATAGAGGGCGTTTTGATTAGCGTTGTTAGGGGTCCAGTGTTCTAAAAATCGAGGGAAATTGTGTAACCCGCCGTAGCTTTGACCAGCCCTTGACGGCACAATGCCACTAATAAGTAGAGCATTTACTCTGGTTTCGGACGCAGTTTGTAGATCCTTAAATCGGTCAGACTGATCGGAGAACGGCAACGGGCCGGAGCTGGCCGCACCGCGCATGTCACCGTTTCGACGGATCTTAAAGGGTGAGACTGGAGACGCCTTAGGGGGATTGGTGCCCGAATTATCCGAAAACGGGTTGTCGTAGGTATAGCTCCAGTTCCCGTCAGGAATCCAAAACTGGTTGCCATTACCGTTTGCATATACTCCAGGGTTGTTGGGACGCTGAGTGTTCTGGAAAGACGACTCACCTCCCCCTACACCGCCGCCAGTTTCCAAGAAGAAATAGTCAGACGCCACACCAGGGGCATCATTCACAAATTCTTCCTTCTCAAAATCGTCAGACAAGATAGTAATGGCATCTGCCACAATCTCTGTCGGTCGCCAGTTATCTCTATCGGGTCTAGCAAAATTATCTGTATTGTAGTCAGTATCTGCCGTTCCCCTGTTGTTGTAAAACTCAGCAAAGGTAACTTCATCATCCTTAGGATTTCCCAAGACTGAAGTATTGAACTCCTCCTGCTCATTCCCACCTGTGCCATTGTGCAGGTTGAAATCTCCTTTGATGTAGGCAGCGTTATCGGTAATGAAACTCAGACCTGCTGCAACATCATTGGGAGCAGCCGTATTGGGTCGATTTAGGCTAGCGCCATTGGAGAGCATAAAGCCATAGGGTTTACGCAATGGGTCAGCATAATAATCAACCGGCTTAGGACTGGCGAAGTTATTCTCAGCATCTGTAGTCCGTCGCAGCGGCGGGTCGATAGGGGCTTGCCCCGTACCACCCGGGTTAACCAACTCAAACTGCATCAAACAACTAGCATTGGTAATGTCTGCCTTACAGGTATTCCAAGCCTGTTGTCGAGTCCCCAAAGAACCATCGTAGGGACGTACAATTCCATCTTCACGCTGAGCATCTTCGCGGAAGGCATAGACGATACCTCCCTTGATATTTTTTGTACCCTCAGGGATCCATTTGTCTGTATCGAGGCCCGTTTTTGGATAGGTGGTCGTCGTCGCTAGGTCAACATCCATCTCGACCGTACGAACACTCATCAACTCACGACCATTCATAATGACCCGATCTTGAAAGAGTGTCGCTTTCTCAGTACCGTTATCCAGAATTCGATTGGGTCGCTCAACCCCAGAGGCCATCGTCAGAGTGGTGGAGGTTGGGGTTTTCCAACTAGCCGTTGCCGCTATTGGCTGTAGTTGGATAGTACCTAAATCAGTAGCGGTAATCTCCTGATATTGGTAAGCAGAACCACCGCCGTTCGCGGTGTAAATGTAGTCGTCGGTATTACTACTCCCGTCAATATTGGGATCTACATAAAGCTCTCCGCTAGCACCCACAGGTTGATCGTCGATCGGATCATTAGTGGGCGAATTAGTGCCTTTATAATCATGGGCAACTTTTGGAAACACGTAGTACAGAGCCGGATACCTGGGTAAACCAACCTTATTAAGATCGTCAACGGTGGGTGCACTACCACCACTGGGAGCATTAAAGGCAGTTCCACCTGCTAGTGTCTGAAGGCGCAAAAACTTTAACTCGTCTGCTGCAGTTGAAAACTGTGTGGTCGGATCATAAGTTCCACCCTCCGGCGGAATCCCAAAAGTACCGGAAGGACCTGTTGGATCTATCCCAATCTTGATGGTCTCACCAGCACTCAGTTCCTTTCCATTAACCAGGCTATTTGCACCAGTGTGCGCAAACTCAGTAGTGTAATCAAACTGACTCTGCAAGAAACCGAGATCGCGATCGCGCCTGATCTGCTCTCTATTTTGGAAAATACGAGCAAATTGCTTATTGGCATCCGAAAGCGCCGAAGCTGTTAGCTTTGACAAAACAGCGTGGGGGGTTATGGCCCTTGCTTCAGAAGCCGTCGCCGTACCAGAAACACCACTATATGGAAGCGCACTGGTACCCACTAAGTTAAGACCACCAATCGCTGTCGAAATCGCATCTAGCTCAGTCTGAACAGTGCTGTAATCACCAACTGCACCTACCGTCGTCAGAATGTTGTCAGCCAGCATCCCCATGCTGCAGGCTGCCGTGTGCAGGTAGGTTTTATCAGCAGGGCTGAGACTGTCATAGCTCGGTGCCCCTAAAGCTCGATTGTCATTGAGGGCGGCTGACGAATCCAAAATCAGTCTCAGATGGGAAAAGTCACCCCACATAGACAGGTAGGAGTTGGGATGCTGGCTAGCACCCGTAGCCGTCGAGCCATCCTGCACGGGTTTGAAGGAAGGGGCTCCCCCTTTCGGGTCACCTGCAAAATAAGCCAGATTCTTCAGGACTTTGCGCAACGAGCTGCCTGAGTTGTTGTAAGCAGCCTTGAAAGCTGACTCCGAACCCAAGGGTGGGCCATACTCCCAGGCATTTGTGCCATAGCCCTGGAAAAAGTCAACATCCAGATCCGTGCCTGCAGTCGCAGAGATATCGTTAAAAGTGCGGCTGTTAAGCTCAGTGGTTAGCGTCCCTGGGTGAGCCACCATCGACATACAGGCCAGCGGGAACTCCTTGTCGGCATTTTTATAGTGATAGAGCGCCATCGACTGCACTGCTGCCAGTTTGTCATTTAGGGAACGACGGTGCAAATCTAAAGACTGGTTAGTATCACTCGCAAAATCGTAGGTCGTATTGGTAAAAGGCGGATAGAGCGAATCCATATTTGCAGACTTGTAGTCAGCACCTACGTTTGGAGCTCTAAACGGAGGCCCTTCTGGCTCAGACTCGCTTGCATAAGCCCCCATCCATCCGAATGGATTACCCAACTGCAGCCGCTGTCCGACAATTAGTCTCAAGCCTTTATCAACAGCTTGACGCTCCCAATAGCCATCTAGACCTTCTGTTGAACCAATTAGATCAGCCTCCATACTACTGCCTGCAATGGGGTCACCGATGGCTCTGCTCTCCCTGCTGAGATTCAGATTTCTATCGTTGTCATACACGGCCTTGGGGCCAAAGCGATTATCCGCACGGAAAGTATCATCTAAGTAAGGTGGCTCACTATCCTCTTGATCGAAGCGCTCTGCATAGTTTTTGCCCCAAAAAGCCCCATCTGTATCCCAGGTAGTGCCTTCATCTTTACGATACGTAGAGGTATCAGCCGTAAACACCTCAATAGGGTCTAAGGCAATATCCTCAGTGGTTGGAGATTCATCAGCGATAGAGTCTTTTGTCCTGTCAAGTGTTTCTGTATTAGGAGCACCACTGGCGCTACTATAGATACCGTCACCTTCGTAATCTAAATCAACCCTTTCGCCAATAAAACCACCGTCCAGTGTCCCTAAAACAACTTGCCCTTCGTAGGTCAGATTGTCATCTGCATCAAATTTCCTGGTCAACTCAATTTCCGAGGCGTCCTTAGAGTATAGACAGGAGTTTTGCGAACTGAGCATCCGCAGATTGAGGGATGTATCGGCATCCAAAAAGAAGCTGCCCTCAGTGTGCATCGCCCCGTTCCAGGTAAAGTCTTTGGCTGGGAAAATTTCCAGGTCGTTGCGGAACCAGGCAGCCCACTTGTTACCTTTTCTAGCTTCACGGACCTGCTGAACCTCCAGCGCGCTCACTGAGCGATTTACATCATTAGTGTTGACTGCAAACGCATCGATTTGGAAGTTCTTTTTAATTTCTGCGCCACCAACTGTAAGCTCTTGCCAACCTTCTTCGTTGGTACCCAGTTGCACTGGACAGTTAGCGCTCGCACTCGACACATCCAGAGGGCCATTTCGAACGACGCCAGCCTTGGCTTTTGTATCGGTAGTTGCGTCTGTAAATGAGACCGTTGTCCCCGCTACATCTGCCTCGTCATCCATCGTGATCGAGTAGACAATGGTTTCACCTGGCTCTAAGGTGCCATCACCATTAATGTCAGCGTCAAAAGACCAGGCATTGTCAGGAACCGTATCTCCATTGATATCTAACCGAACTTCATCAGGAAGTGTGTAAGGAGCACCGTCACCAGATGCCAGCATCTCTGTGATCAAAGAATCACTAGACGGCACAGCATTTTGAGAAATGTCCACACTGAATAGATACTCCAGCTTTGACTTTGCCCGCTCAATCGCTGGAGCAGCAGCACTCTCGACTACCTGTTGCTCACGCTGGGCGATTGCCCCAGTCGTACGACTAAACGCTCTAAAACTCAATGCGCCTACCGTTAAAGAGAGCACCAGTAACAGCAAAACTGTCGTCGGCAGAACGAAACCAGCACTGACCATGCGACTGGGGCGATTG